>JBIOWC010000051.1:0-41128 GCA_044868105.1 Blastocatellia bacterium | reverse complement strand
GTTGCCGATACGGGGAATTTATGAAGTCGCGATTCGCGTTAAAGATTTGCCGGTTGCCGAAAAATTTTATCGTGAAGTGCTTGAACTGGAAGTCGGCATCCGCGATGAACGGCGCAACTGGTTGTTTTTGCGCGCCGGTGGCGAAGATGGAATGATTGTCTTGCAAGAAGACCCCGAACATTTCCAGCGGCAACATTTTGCCTTCACGGTTGCAGAAGCTGACCTTGAACGCGTCGCTATGATGTTACGCGAACGCGGCGTTGCGGTTGACGGGCCGCGTTTCCACGAATGGATACCCGCCAAATCGCTTTATTTTGCCGACCCCGACGGCAACGATGTCGAGCTGTGTGCGCCGGTTAAAAAGTCTTAAAGTCAGTACGCGCCGCTAGCGCAACCCGTGCTGACCTTTCAAGGCCAGCAATTTTTCAACGATGTCGAAGGCGGCGCGCGGGCGCGCCAGTTTCAAGGCATTCGCCTGCATCTTCTTGAATCTCTCCGGGTCATCCAGCAAGCGGTCAATTTTGTAAGCCAGCACCGGCAGGTTGTTGCAACGAATCGCTGCGCCGTTTTCTAACAGGTGGTCGGAGTTGCGCTCTTCCTGACCGGGAATGGGATTGACAATCACAAACCTGAGTCCCATCGCCAACGCTTCTGAGGTGGTCAACCCGCCGGGTTTTCCCAGCAAGATGTCCGAGGCCGCCATGTATTCATCCATCTCGGTCGTGTAACCGATAGGTTTGATGGCGACGTGATGACGGGGTGACGCGTCGGCTATCTTTTGAATTTCGTTTTTCAATTCTTCATTGCGACCACAGATGGCGACGACTTGCGCTTTATGTTTGAGATGCAGGAGCGATTGCAGAATCTGTTTAATTGGCCCGACGCCGAAACCGCCCGCGGAAACCAGAATCGTGGTGACGTCGGCTTTGAGCTTATGCTTGGCGCGCATGGCGCGCGGGTCTTTGCGCCGCGAAAAAATCGGGTCAATGGGAATGCCGGTGACCGAGATTTTATGTGGCGCAAGACCGAGTTTTTCCAGATAGACGGCCGTTTCATCGAGCGCCACAAAATACTGTTCATAGTGATGACAGAGCCACATCGCATGGGCATCGAAATCGGTGACCACGACGGCTTGCGGACACCGAAGCCGGCGCTTGGCTTTCAGCCAGGAGATGAGTTCCGCCGGAAGAAAATGGGTTGAAATACAGATGTCGGCTTGAAACTCTTCGACCATTTTTATGAACGGTCGGGCATTGAGTTTATCAAGCGCCAGACGACGACGTTCATTCTCCCAGGGTTTATCGAATTGGTCATAGAGCCAGCCGAGCGCCTCAGGGGCGCGATTGACCATTTCGATATAAGCTTTCGAGTAAAGCGTGCGAAAGAGCTTGTTGGTATACTCAAGCGCGTCAACGTGACGGACTTCTTCAGCCGCCTGCATCTCCATCAGGGCGCGTTCGATGGCTTGGGCGGCGCGCACGTGACCGGCGCCTGCCGAAGCCGAAAGCAAGAGAACCTTTTTGAACATAGCTTCAGTCCCTAAATTGATTTTAAGGCATCTATTCTTAGCGATGCGGCGAAGTTTATCCAGTTATCAAGAGAATAAATTTGCAGATGGGTTGGGACAGGGAAGCATTCTAGTCGTAGCGTAAGCCGGTCGCAAAAAACCACTCGCTTGACCGGCCCACGCTACATTACGATTCGATGGGTTTGAGAAAGCAGGCTTGGTAGCCTTCTTCGTAAACAAAGCCGACGCGCTCATAGATGCGCATGGCGGCTTCTTCATGCGGCTCTACCAATATGCCGATCATCTTTTTCTGAAGCATAAAACGGTTTGCAAACTCAATCATGCAAGCCGTACCGATACCTTGATTGCGATATTCCGGGTGCGTCCAGATGCCTTCAAGATAAACTGCTTCTGAGGATTCACAAACCAACTCAGCCTTGAAAACAATCTTGCCATCTTTGACCATTACCCAGGTGCGTCGGCGGTTGATACGTTCAAGAACGCGATTGCGAAAACCTTCCGGGTCTTTATGGCGCGGGTCTATCCCGCCGTTTTGTTCTTTGACCAACAGGGCGTGCGTTTCGACTATCTCATCGAGTTGCTCCGGCTGCGCAAGTTGCAATTGCACAGACTCGGCTTTCAAAAGCGTCTGGCGGCAGACATACCAGAGTTGCGGACTGAGCATACGGGTTTCGCGTCCGTGCTCTGATAGATGCGACCAGAAGGCTTCTACCTGTTCCTGTGGGCCGAGCACGAGATAGCCTTGCGCCTGGATTTCAGCGGCTTTCTCGGCAAAGAGTTTGATGCCCTCATCCACTTTATAAATGAGGATGTGGTGTCCCAGAAGGGCGATATTTTTTAACTCAGTGTTTTCGTAATATCCAAACAACTGACCCCGAAGGGCGACAGAGTTGCAAATGCCATAATCTTCGATAAGCCCGCGCAGGTGTAGCGCTCTCAAGGGGTCTTCCTGCAAGAGCAGCATGACCGCTTGGTAGTCTCGCTCAGTCAATTCCCGCACTTCTTGGTGTGGCGCGACGTGCAATCTGTAGCTCTTGTAGTCTTGGCTTTGCTGGATTATATGTCTCGCTAACATGTTAATCTCCATTCAAAGTTTATCGGTTAAGCTGCTACAGCTCCTATTCAGGCAACATGGCTGCTGTGTCTTCGCCAATTAAAGCAGACTGGGTTCTTGCCTGCGAATCAGAAATCAGCGTGCCATCGGAAATTAACGTGCCATCAGAGATGAGTGTGCCATCGGAAATTAATGTGCCATCGGAGATGAGTGTGCCGTCAGCCAGCAGACACCCATCGGAGATCAGTGTGCCATCGGAAATCAACGTGCCGTTACAGGATAGTATTCCCTGAGTTTTGCTGATGCCGGTGGTGATATCGGTCGTACTGATGGTCAACGCGCCGCCCGCGAATATGGTACCGTCGCTCAGTCTTCTACCTTGCGCATAGACGCTCTGCCAATAGGTCATCAAACTATCGCCATAAAGAACGCAATAGTTGGTCACAATACCTTTGCCCCACGGGCAAGAGACCCCGACGAGGGTGCTGGCTTGCGTCGCCGGCAAGGTAATCAAAGCTTGCCCTTTGGTCATGGTTGAAGAAACCACCGCCAGTTTGGCTAATTTCACAGCCCCTTCAATATTGATTCGGCCGGCGCCTTGATCGAAGCTGCTGGCGCCGACGATGGGTTGGGCTGAATACATGAGAATGGCTTTGACGAGGCTCGGCGTCAGGTTGGGATTTGCCTGAAGCATAAGCGCCGCCGCCCCGGTGACAACCGGCGCTGCCATTGATGTGCCGCTCATCCGCATCACCTTGTCTGTGGCATTGATCTGCGCGCCCACCGCAAACGATGGGTTTGCACTCACCAAACCATTGCCGCCGCCCGGCGCGCAATTTGACCGCGCCGCAATGATTTTATTTCCCGGAGCAACGAGATCCGGTTTAATCATGTTGTCATATTTCTTGAGATTGCCGACCATCTTATAACCGCGCGTCGGACCATGAGAACTAAAGCTCGCCACCGTATCATCTGCCCGCAGGCTGGTGCCATAGGTGTTGGTTGCGCCCACTGTAATGATTGCCGGTTCAGCGCCTGGCGAGTGGATGGTTCCCAAAAGTTTTTCACCGCTAGATTTTTTGCCGTCGTTGCCTGCGGCAGCGATGACGACAATCCCAGCGTCGTGCGCCCGTTTGGCAGCAAGACAGAGCGGATCAAGGGTGTAAGAATCTACGGCCGGGGCTCCCAAACTCATATTGATCACGCGAATGTTGTAAGCGGTTTTGTTGGCAATACACCAATCTAGAGCGGCAATCGTATTGCTCGAAGCGCCGGCTCCGTTATCATTCAAAACTTTCAGGTTGAGCAGGTTGACCCCCGGTGCGATGCCTCGATAAGCGCCCGCCGCAACTAAGTCACTGCCGTTAATAACCGAGGCGACGTGTGTGCCATGACCGTATACGTCTGCCGGATTTCCGGTTCCCGAAGCAACCGTGAAATCTTTTTGATAAGTGATGCCCGGATGGTTGGTTGAGGCTTTGACGAGATTATGGTTTGGGTCAATGCCGCTATCGAGAACAGCAACGCCAATGCCGCTGCCGTTATAGGAAATCGTCCCGCCGATGGCCCGCGCGGCCAGCGCGCCGGTTGTGGTTTCAACGTGTCCGCTTGAGAAGGTTTCCCGGTCGGGGCTGACATAAGCAATTTCCGGATCATCGGCCAGCTCGCGGATTTTGGCGAGCGGCAATTCGGCGCTAATCATGGCCAGCGTATTGAATGATTTCTTGAGTCTCCCATTGAATCCTTCGATTTTTGAGCGTAAAACGGTTGCCCGCATCTCATTGGTATTCATTTCCGTGCGTAACATCTCGTCGCTGAGCTCATTGTTCAAGCTTTCCAGCATGAGCGCATCTTGAGCTTTGGGCGTTTCGCGCAGTTGAATAATGACTCGCTGTTTTTTATTGGCTTTGCGAGCCAGATTATTGTCCTGCAAACTCTCTTCGAGTTCGGGTGCAAGTTTACGCCCCGCCGCTCTTTCCGTTCCTGCTGCATCATCAAAGGAGCGCATCTCCTGCGCCTTGCGCTCCTTTGATGATGCAAAACCAACTGCCCTCGACACAACCGGCGACAACGCCAACAAAAATATCAGCGTTGTGGTGAGAATTCTTTTCATTTTTATTTTCCTTTTGACCGCCTTCAATGGGTGACCTGTTGCAAGTAAAATTTGTGCGAACCCATTAGGCTAAATTCGTGCCAGATAGATTTATGAATATTCCCTAAAAAAGCGGTGAAAGGGTTACCCGATTAGGGAATCCGCAAAACTGCATCTTGCACGATAGGGTGAATGAAAGTGATGGAATGCAAATTCAATTTGACTGAAAAGACTTCCGGTTAAGTCAGGTTTTGAGAGAGGTTTTTAAAGTGCGAAACAAAAAGAAGAGGCAACCCATCAGGTTGCCTCTTCCTAAGTTGAGGAAGTTTCAGCGCCGCGATTGCCGGTTATAAAGTTGCCGGCAGGTGCTCTTTCAGTTTGTGAAAATCGGGATGGTCGGCGCTATGTTGCGACAGATATTGCCAGATGATTTGCTGGTCATAGATTAAAAAATAGCCTGGCAAAACCAGCGGATCGCCGACCGGTTTGCCGATGAAATTGCCTTTGGCCATGGCTTCAATCCCGCGCGCCCAGACGCGCGGGCCCAGCAGTTGCGTCAGGGTGCCGTGTTGGAGCCCGAAAGCCGTATAAAATCGTTTCGAGCGATCGCCAATCGCCTGAGCTGCTTTCCAAAACTTGCCAAAGAACTCTTCGCCGGCGGCGGCGCTGCCTTGATAGACCAAAAGAATATTGGGGTAGTTCGAGTCTCGGCTTGAAATTTCCTGTAAATCCTTGACGCTCTCCCGACAAAAGATGCAGCCGAAATGGCGCAGAAAAACCAGCAGCGTTGCCCCTTTGCCGAGTTGTTCACCGAACGTTTTGCCGCGCAGGTTCACCCCATCAACCGGCAGATCAAGAATTTCCTGATTGATCTTTATCATGCCTTTTATTCCCTCGAATCTAAGTCTTAAAATTTGGAAACCATCAACCACTACGCATAGTTTTTTTTTACGGATTGGCTTATCATCAAATTATGTGCGGACGATTTACAAGAAGCCAAACCATAGATGAAATTGCCGAGGCCTTCTTCGCGGATATCGTTGAAGCTGACCTTGCGCCAAGTTATAACGTTGCGCCGACGCAAAACATTGTCACGATAGCCGGTAATTCGGTCAAACGCTTATCGGCCATGCGTTGGGGGCTCATTCCCTCGTGGGCGAAAGATGATTCGATAGCGAGCAAATTGATTAATGCGCGCGCCGAAACCGTTGCCGAAAAACCGAGCTTCAGAGAGGCCTTCAAAAAACGCCGCTGCTTAATTATTGCCGATGGGTTTTATGAATGGAAAAAAGCGGGCACGGAAAAAATTCCCCATTATATCCGCCTGAAATCCCAAGAACCGTTTGCCTTTGCAGGCCTCTTCGACCATTGGGAAGCGCCCGAAGGCAAGATGCTGACGACCTGCACCATCATTACCACTGAGGCCAATGAGTTGATGAGCAATTTGCACGAACGCATGCCGGTCATTTTGCCGCGCGAGCGCTATGAATTGTGGCTTGATGCGTCGGTGAAAGATGCCCAGGCCTTAAAGAGCATGCTCGAACCCTTCTCGGCGGATTTGATGGAAGCTTACCCGGTTTCGCGTTTGGTGAACTCGCCGAGTAACAACTCGCCCAAATGTATTGAACCGGAGTCAGCCGCGGGCCGTAAAATGGTTTTGAAATTTCACAACCAGTGAAGCGATCTGGTCAGCCGACCAGTCGCTGAAAAATAAGTTGCGCCCATGAAAAGTTACCGCAAAGAACTCTGGTTCGACGTGCCGACGCGCCGCGCCTTCATCAATATCACCCCGCCAGTCGAAGCCTGTGTGAGTGAAAGCGGCATTCGCGAAGGCCTATGTCTCGTCAATGCGATGCACATTACGGCTTCCGTTTTTATCAACGATGATGAAGCGGGGTTGCATCACGATTACGAACTCTTTTTAGAGCGCCTGGCGCCGCACGAACCGGTCAGCCAGTATCGCCACAACGACACCGGCGAAGACAATGCCGACGCCCACATCAAACGCCAACTCATGGGCCGCGAAGTGGTGGTTGCCATCACCGCTGGCAAATTGGATTTCGGCACCTGGGAGCAAATCTTTTACGGCGAATTCGATGGTCGCCGGCGCAAACGCGTGCTGGTGAAAATCATCGGCGAATAACTGAAAGAACCTGACGGATGCAAACTGCCGAATCTATTCGGATGCTAATTTTCTTAAGTCTTATCGCCGCAATTTATACTTTTGCCGCACTCATCGTTATCAAATGGCTGTTGCACAAATTCAAAAGCACTCGCCTATCGCAACAAAAAGCCCAGGTCTGGTTTCGCCGACTCATTTTAGGGTTAAGTTTCATTGGTCTTCTCTGTTTTGCTTATGCTTATTTCATCGAACCCTATCGTCTTTCAATCACCCGCCTGCAAATCCAAAGCGCCAAACTTGCGAGCGGCACAAAACCGATTCGCATCGTACACCTCTCGGATTTACACAGCGACCCCAAACTTCGGCTTGAAGAACAACTGCCTCTGGTGATTAAAAATGAGAACCCTGATTTAATTGTTTTCACAGGCGATAGCATCAATTCGCCCGAAGGCTTGAATAATTTCAGAACTTGTCTTGCAAGCCTTGCCGCCATCGCGCCGACTTACGCGGTCAAAGGGAATTGGGATACCGCTTTTTGGAGCCGATTAAATTTATTTGCAGGAACCGGCGCCAAGGAATTGAACGGCAACCGGGAGACTCTCAAGGTAAATGGCGCCTCCGTGTATATCGCTGGAGTTGCGGTTGGCAATGAAGGGCAAATGCCGCAGGCGCTTGAAACCATTCCGCAAAATGCGTTCTCGATTTTTCTTTATCACTATCCTGATTTGATACCTGAAATTGCCGAACAAAAGATCGACCTCTATTGCGCCGGGCATACGCATGGCGGACAAATCGCGCTGCCTTTTTATGGCGCCTTAATCACGCTATCAAAATTCGGCAAACAGTACGAAGCCGGTTTATATCAAGTGAGTCAAACGGCGCTCTACGTCAACAGAGGTATCGGAATGGAGGGCGGTAACGCCCCGCGTGTAAGATTTTGCGCCGCGCCCGAAATCACCGTCATTGAGCTTGTGCCGGCGCCTTGATGGATTAAATTGCCGTGCCTGTGCTCTACACCAACCAGGGCTCATTTTTAAGGTGACCTGATTGAAAGCCATCAGCAGTTTTGTGTATGCTGAATTTGTTATGAACTACGGAAAGAATTTCAAAGTCGGTTTAGTTCAAATGCACATGACTGCGGACCCGCAAGATAATTTGCGGCGCGCCGTCGCGGGGTGCGAAGAGGCTGCCGGGAAAGGCGCGCAGGTAATTTGTCTGCCGGAGTTGTTTCGCTCAGAATATTTTTGCCAACGCGAAGATGCCGCGCTTTTTGACCTCGCCGAATCCATACCGGGCCAGTCAACGGAAGCCCTGGGTAAAGTCGCGCGCCAGGCGAACGTCACGATTATCGCTTCGCTATTTGAACGCCGCGCCGTCGGCCTCTATCACAACACCGTCGCTTATATTAATGCGAAGGGCGAAGTCGCTCAGCTTTATCGCAAGATGCACATACCGGATGACCCGGCCTATTACGAAAAGTTTTATTTCACGCCGGGCGATCTGGGATTTAAGGCCGTTGATACTGAGGCCGGGCGGGTCGGCACGTTAATCTGTTGGGATCAATGGTATCCGGAAGGCGCCAGGCTGACGGCGCTGCGCGGCGCCAATGTCTTGTTTTATCCAACGGCGATTGGCTGGCATCCGCACGAAAAAGAAGAATTCGGGGCCCAACAACGTGATGCCTGGCGCACCATTCAACGCTCTCACGCCATCGCCAACGGCGTTTATGTTGCGGCCGTCAATCGCGTCGGTCACGAGAAATGGAAAGCAGAGGTGGCAGGAATTGAATTTTGGGGAACGTCATTTATATGCGACCCGTTCGGTGTGGTTATCGCGGAAGGCGCAACCGATAAAGAAGAGATTTTGATTGGCGAGATTGATATTGCGCGCATGGAAGATGTGCGCCGGAACTGGCCCTTTTTGCGTGACCGCCGCATTGATGCTTATGTTGGCATTGACCGTCGTTTTCTGGATGAATAAATGGAATTTGAAAATCAGTAAACAGGAAAATGGTTACCGGGGAAATAATATTCCATGTCATTCAACCATTACGCCCGTAAAATACGGGATGCCCAACTTCCAATTTCTCGGCGGCACTCTGCTTTGTCATCATGTATAGGAAGCTTGAGTTGGCTGACTGGAAAACGCTACCAACAACTACGCAATTATTTTCAGATTGATTTTCAAAGTCGAATGACTGACGAACTCCTTTTGGAGAAATTGGCTGCAATTGAATTGCTACGTAATCATTTTCTGAACCGACTGGAAACATTTAAGCTGCAACGCATCTTTGAAAAACAACAAGGTCAACGGCAACCACACAAAAAAGATATTCGGGCTTTGTATGACATAGCCGGCCTGAACCAGGCAAATTAGTTTTTCAATTACTGTTAAACCTTTATGAAAAAGACTCCCGCCGTACTTGGATTTTCTATCCCTGCCGAATGGGAAAGACACGAAGCGACGTGGATTGGTTTTCCGCATAATCGTACCGATTGGCCCGGAAAGATCACGCCGATTTATTGGGTCTATGGTGAAATCGTTCGTAAACTTGCCGCACACGAGCAGGCGCGCATTCTCGTCAACGATGAGCGCCATGAAACTTTTGCGCGGCGCGTGCTGCACAAGGTCGGCGTTAATTTTTCGCGGGTCGAATTTTTTCGTTTGCCGACCAATCGCGGCTGGACCAGAGATTTCGGACCCCTCTTTGTTAAACGAAACTTAGCTCGGCGTTCCGAGGTTGCCATCAGTAAATTCAAATTCAATGCCTGGGCGAAGTATGCGGATTTTGAAAAAGACAATCGCGTCGCTGAACGTGCAGCCGAGGCGCTCAAATTAAAAATCTTTCACGCGACATTCAAAGGTGTGGATGTGGTTTTAGAAGGCGGGGCAATAGAGGTGAACGGACGCGGCACCTTGATTAGCACAGAGGAATGTTTGCTCGATAAAAGGACGCAAGCGCGCAATCCCTTGCTAAATCAGGAAGAGACCGAAGCGGCAATTAAAAATTATTTGGGCGTGACCAATATCTTATGGCTCGGCAAAGGCATTGAAGGCGACGACACCCACGGCCATGTGGATGACATCTGCCGATTCGTTAATTCCAATACCGTGGTTATGGTCAGAGAGAAAAACTCCGCGGATTACAATTACGCAGTGATGGAAGAGAATTTCGAGCGTTTGAAAAATATGCGCCTTGAAGACGGGGCGAAAATAAATGTTGTGGAACTGCCGATGCCCGCGCCGCTCTATTTTGAAGGGCGCCGGTTGCCGGCAAGCTACGCCAATTTTTATATCACGAACACCGCCGTACTGGTTCCCACCTTCAACGATGCGAATGACCGCCAGGCTTTAGGCCGGCTCGCAGAACTTTTTCCTGATCGAGAGGTGATTGGCATTCACGCTGTTGATTTAGTCTGGGGGCTCGGTACGCTGCATTGCCTGACGCAGCAGCAGCCGGCAAGGTCCTGATGATTTGCTTGAAAAGCTATTGGAAAGTTGATGAAGGGGTCGTACGGAAAATCACGGGTTGCGATTTGAAGTTGAATTTCCCAGCAGATGCGACGGATGGTGCAAATTTTTGCAGATAATCGGCGCTGATCTGTCGCATCCGCCGCATCTGCTGGGAACTCCACCTGTATGGAACGAGCCGATAGGATTCCAGCAATCTATTTTGCATCAGCCTTGAGTCAAAAACGGGCGGCGAGTTTTTCAACAATTAACTTGCCGATGCTTAACGAAGCCGTAGCGGCGGGCGACGGCGCATTGATGACATGAAGGAGGCGCGATTGTTCATGAAAAGCGAAATCGTCCACCATCGCGCCGGTCGGTTCGACCGCCTGAGCGCGCACCCCTGCGGGCGCCGCTGAAAGATGCGCCGCCTCAATTTCCGGTAAGAGTCGTTGCAAGGCGCGAACGAATGCGGATTTGCTTAACGAGCGCCACATCTCGCCGGCGCCGGTGCGCCAGTATTTACGCGCCAATTTAAGAAATCCCCCGTACGTCAACGTCTCAAATAGATCAGCGATATTGATATCGCTTTTGCGATACCCTTCGCGCGCCAAAGCCAGCACCGCATTGGGCCCGCATTCAACCCCGCCGCCGACGAGGCGTGTGAAATGGACGCCGAGAAAAGGAAAGCTCGGGTCAGGCACGGGATAAATCAGCCCGCGACAAAAATGTTCGGCTGCGGGTTTAAGTTTGTAATATTCGCCGCGAAAGGGAACGATCTTCACCTGCGGCACAGCGCCCGCCAGCGCCGCCACTCTATCGCAATGGAGTCCGGCGCAATTGATGGCGTAACGCGCCGCGAAATCGCCTGCCGTGCTGATGACTCTGACGTCATTTGCCGTTTCCTGCAAAGCCGTAACTTTGGCGCCGGTTATTATCTGGCCGCCGGCGGTTTGAATGCGCCGCGCCAAATGCTCGCAAACCTGTTGGTAATCAACAATGCCGGTTTCTGCAATGTGTATCGCTCGAACGCCGGCGGCATGCGGCTCGATTTCGCCGAGCGCGGCGCGGTCGAGGAGTTTGCAATCAATGCCATTGGCCAGGCCGCGCTGGTAAAGCGCGTGCAGGCGTTCGACTTCGCTTTCGTCAACGGCAACGATAACTTTGCCGCAGCGGGTATAAGCAATGCCCTCGGCAGCGCAAAAATTCTCCATGGCGCGTTTACCGGCGCGGCAGGTGACGGCTTTCAAAGAACCGGGTTTGTAATAAATCCCGGCGTGCAGAACGCCGGAGTTATGACCGGTTTGATGGGCAGCGAGACGCGGCTCTTTTTCCAGCAGGAGGACCGATTTCGCGGGGTATTGTTGAAGCAGGTGGTAAGCGGTTGCGAGTCCGACAATGCCGCCTCCGATGATGAGGACGTCCGTAGTTTTCATGAGGCCGCAAGCGGTTTATCTTCAGGACTCTTTGCCGACGACGAAAGCGTCCGGCGCCGGTTCATTAATCAAGTCATGCGCCCAGCGATTGTAACCGCGAACCAGTTGCGAACTGCCTTCATCGCTGAGGAACTTGACATTACTATAGCGGGCATCCTGATAATTAATCACCTTTCCATTTTGTAAGGCATCCATCACTTGTTGAATGCCTTGTTCAATTGTCCATTGCGGTTTGAAGCCTAGCATCCGTTGAATTTTTGCGAAACTCACTTTGTAATTGCGCTTGTCGGCATCGGCGCCTTTGCTGACCAGCTTGGCCAGGGGAATGAACTGTTTAATCGTTTCGCCAATCTGTTGAACCGTGTGATTCTGAGCTTCGCTACCGACATTAAAAATCTCTTTACCGACCAGTGACATGGGCGCTTCCAGGACATTCAACACCGCCAGCGCCGCGTCATCCACATGCACGAAAGGTCGCCATTGGTCGCCGCCAAAAATCGTAATTTCGCCCTCAACCAGGGCTTTGGCGGTGAGCAGGTTGACCACTAAATCAAAGCGCGTGCGACCCGATAATCCATAAATCGTGCCAAAGCGCAGAATGGTCGGCGCGAAATCGTCGCTTGCCATACTCATCAGTACGCGCTCGGATGCAATCTTGCTGCGCGCATAAATGGACACCGGATTTAAGGCCGACCGTTCATCAAGCAGATTATCGTTGGCGCCATAGACCGAGCAGGTGCTGGCAAAAATAAACCGACTGACGCTGCTGCCTTTGGCGACTTCGGCAATCATACGCGTCGCCATCAAATTAACTTCAATGGTCAATTCTTCATCCAGCGCGCACGCCGGGTCGCCGACAATCGCGCCGAGGTGGATGACGGCGTCAATGTCGCGCATGGCTTCGACGACTTTGTCTATCTGACGAAAATCGGCCTCCATAATTTCGAGGTTCGGATACTTCAGTAACTCTTCGATAGGCTCCATGCCATAAATCAGCAAATCGAGTAAGCGCACCTGGTAGCCTTTATCCAAAAGCTTCGGCAAAAGCGCCGACCCGATATAGCCGGCGCCGCCAATAACCAAAATGCGATGGACATCGCGTTTTGCAGGTTCGGCAGCGGCTCTGGGCTTAACGACATTGACCCATAACCACGACCACACACGCGAGAGGACAAAGACCGGCACACTGATGGCCCAGGCAATAGCCAGGGCGCTACGCGCGATATCGAGCGCGCCACCAAAAAAGTAGGAGATAAATCCGAAAATCAAAAAGGTGAGGCTGACGGCTTGCGTAACCACCAGCGCTTTATAGCGCCCTTGATAGGCGCGACCATAGGTATAAAATCCGCTTAAAACAAAAATGAGAATACAAATCGCCGTCAGCAGCCAGGCGGTGTGCGAATACCTGCCTAACAGGTACCAGAAATAGGTGCTGTAATCCATATCAGGCAGCGGCGGTTCAAATAACAGGGTATAAAAAAATCTGATGACCAGGCCGGTAATGACACAGACATTGAGCATCAACACGTCGGCAAGAACACGCAGAATAATTTCCGGCTTCAAATAGACTGAGCGCGCACTTGGCATAGCCTTACCCTTACTCCATATTCTATTGCAGAGGTTATTGTTGACCTACGGCTTGTTTCACTTCTCCCACAAACTCGTGTATGCGCCGCAGCGCCCGGCAAATCTTTAATGCAGTTTCATCATCCATGTTTGACCAGATGGGCAAACTGAGACTACATGATGCCAGCCGTTCGGTATTATCCAATGCTTTGTCGTTTATAGCAAAGTGCGCGTAAGCGGTTTGGCGATGCACCGGTGGGTCGTAGTATTTGCGCGTGTCGATATTTTCCGCCGCCAGCGCGATGGCCAGTTCATCGCGACTGAGACCAAACCCTTGAGCGTCAACCGTGATAGAAAAATCTTTGTACGAATTGCGATTGCCGGCGCGCACCGCTTGAAAAGCCAGGCCGGGCAGCTCGCCGAGCTGTTCGTGATACAACTCGGCCACTGCATTCCGGCGGCAAGCCGCGGCTTCGAGTTTGCGCAAACTGTGGAGTCCCAGTAGCGCGCTCAATTCCGGCATTCGCGCATTAAGGCCCGCAAAGGCGCTATCATAATTGCCGCTGTTGCCGTACTCGCGCCCCCAGCGAATCTTTTCCGCCAGTTCGTCATCCTCGGTTGCGACAACCCCGCCTTCGCCGGCAATCAACAATTTCGTCGGGCTGAGACTGTAGACCTGCGCGTTGCCCTGCGCGCCGACGGGCTTGCCCTGATAGAGCGCGCCAAATCCGTGCGCCGCATCAAAGATTAATTTGAGGTCGTGACTATCGGCGACCGCTTGCAGCGCGTCAATGTCCGCCGGGTTGCCGAAATTATGCACGGCGACAATCGCCGTGGTGTTTGGGGTAATGGCGGCTTCGGCGGCTTCGGCACTTAGGTTGGTTGTCGCGAAATCCACATCCGCGTAAACCGGCGTGACCCCCGCCCACACCAGCGCACTGACGGTTGCCATAAAGGTGAAACTCGGTACCACAACGTCGCCTGTGAGCCCCAGGCATTTGTAGGTCAGCATCAAACCTGAGGTGCAGTGGGATACGGCAATCGCGTGGCGCACCCCTAAGTGTGCGGCGACCGCTTCTTCAAAAGCGCGCAGATGTTTTCCTTTGGTGACCATGCCGCTTGTCAAAATGCTTTCTGCATCAGCAGCGAGTTCCCCAAAGGTTGGCAAGTCCGGGCGTACGATATGAAGTTTATTTGCAAAGACGGGATCATTTCCGAGTAGAGCTGGACGGTTATTCATTGGTTTTCTTCTCTCATTTTAATAATTTTAGCGGGCACCCCGACAGCCGTCACGTTGGCCGGGAGGCTGCGCGTGACCACCGCACCCGCGCCGACAACGGACCACGCGCCAATGGTTAACCCCTGGATAACATTTGTGCCCATGCCGATGTAACAGCCTTCACCGATGGTCACATTGCCTGCGAGGTGAACGCCAGGGTTGAGGTTCGAATAGCTGCCCACCTGCGAATCGTGACTCACGCTTACGCCGAGGTTTAAAATCGTATGACTCTCAACAAAAGCGCCGGTATTAATAACGGCGTGTGGGAAAATCGTGACGCCTTCGCCGAGCCGCGCAAAGGATGAGATATGCGCAAGCGGCGAAATGGCCTTCGCAAAATTCAACCCCCGTTGGCGGGCGCGTTCAACCAAACGTTGACAGATGCGCGGCGTGCCAATGGCGCAGATTACGGCAACCTCGCGCCGGTCTATGCCGTCAAACCATGACCAGTCACCCAACACTTTTAACTCATCAATGGTTTTTCCATGAAGCTCGGGGTTGTCGTCAACAAAGCCAAGGATGTCAATCTGACCTTGCGCTTGCGCTTGATGGCGCAAAATGTCTGCGACTTCGCGCCCTTGCCCGCTCGCGCCGATGATGATGATGCGCTGCAATCTGTTCAAGTTTCTTTGTGTAAGCTCCCTTTGAATTCTTCTGCGGTTGCCTGTCCGGCCTGATTGATACCTTCGCGTTTGACGATCTTCAAAGCGGTCAGCGCGATGATTTTGATATCCAGCCACAACGATTGATGGTCAACATACCACACATCCAGCTTGAATTTCTGCTCCCAACTGATGGCATTGCGACCATTGATTTGCGCCCAGCCGGTCAGTCCCGGCAAAACTTCGTGGCGGCGAAACTGTTCCGCCGTATAACGCTCGCGATAATATGCATGCAAGGGGCGCGGCCCGACCAGACTCAGGTCGCCTGTAAAAACATTAACCAGTTCAGGCAATTCATCAAGGCTCGTGGCGCGCAAGAATTTTCCCAACCCGGTTAAACGTTCTTCATCCGGTAAAAGCTGCCCCGCCTGGTCACGGGCCTCGGTCATCGTGCGAAATTTGCGAAGATAAAACGCCCGCCCGCCGCGTCCCAGCCGTTCCTGTTTGAACAACACCGGCGAACCCAGTTTCAAGCGTACGACGAGAGCAACCAGAACCACGAGCGGGAATAACACGGGCAGCGCCACAACCGTTAATAGCAAATCGAGTACCCGTTTGCCGCCACCTTGATAGATAGGCTCTTTGCGTTTCACATCACCTGACATAGATCATCGCGTGTCATTGTGCATTGTCCGTGAATAGATGAGCAATGCATTTCATAGACCCCTGGAGGGAGGCGTTGCCCTCAGGGGCGTTTGCCAAGTTTTTCAAGCAGATTGATGAACTGTTTACTTTGCTCGTTACGGTTGAAATGCTTTTCAACAAAGGCGCGCCCGCGCGCGCTCATTGCCTTTCTTTCGTCCGCGTGTTCAACCAGATAGCGTACGGCTTCGACCAGCCGCGCGACGTCGCCCGGGGGCACGAAAATACCGGCTTCGGCGCTCTCGACCACTTCACGAATGACGCCGTCAATTGCCAGCAGCACGGGCCGGCCGGCCGCCAGATAATCGAAAACTTTATTCGGATAGGTCATGCGAAACATCGGAATGTTTTGCAATACCGCGACACAGGCATCGGCGCTCGCCAGATAATTCCGCATCTCAGCCTTGGGTTTCGCGCCGGTGAAGATAACATTTTTCAAACCGGCTTCAGCAACCAACGCTTCCAGTCGCTCGCGTTCATTCCCGTCGCCAACAATCAGAAAACAGATGCGCAAATCGGCCTGGAGTGCTTTTGCCGCCTCAATCACCAAGCCCAGGTCATTGGCAAGGCTTACGGCGCCCGCATAAACGACGACGAATTTTTCATCAAGACCGAGTTGCGGACGCAGGCCATTGGCCGTAGTGGTGGGGTCGAACATCGCCGGGTCAACGCCATTGGCAATCAAGGTGATTTTGTCGAGCGCCACGCCTTTAGCGGTCAAATAGTCAACATAAGCCGGGGAATTGACCAGCAAGTGCGTGGCGCGGTTGTAGAGAAAACGTTCCAGCTTGCGCGACAAATAAATCGCCAAGGGATTTTTGAGGTTGCCCATATCAATAATGAATTCGGGCCACAGGTCGCGAATTTCCAGAAGCAACGGACGACGGCGCAAGGTCGCTACCAGCCAGGCTGACGCGGCTTGAAATATCGGTGGCGAGGTTCCCATCACCAAATCTACATCGCGCACCCGAAGCGCTTTCCAAAAAGAGGTCAAGGCAAAACTCAGAAAAGAGAATAATCGCGCGATGAACTGCTTTCTGGCGCGCGGCGTGCGGGCGCGCAACACGCGCACCCCGGCAACGGTTTCACGGGTACGAATTTTTTTATGGCGGCTGGCCGTGAGATAACTGATGTCACTGGCGATAACGGTAAACTGATGACCGCCCTCGACGACCCGGCTGCCAAGCTCGAAATGGCGCGTCCCGCCCGCTTCATCCGGCAAGGCAAACGATTGATGAATCAAGAGCACATGCATCAGCCAATCTCCAGGCGGTCGGCAATCGCGCCGCTCATCACCAGCGAAGTGATGAGCGGGGTCGGTTGGTCGGCGGCAGCGGCCGGCGCGCCGGTTTGCAAATTCACGCTTGCCTGCCACCCCTCATTTTCGATGTGGAGTAATGACGCCTCAGGCTTCAACAAAACCGGAGTCGGACCAAAAAATGATAAGAAGCGCGCGGCGCTTGCCGTGGTCGCAATTGCCAACGATAACGCCGGTTCGCGGCTCTGGTAATAAGGCGCGCGCCAACCTCGCGGGCTCGCTGCATCGGCTCGCACGGTTGAATAATCAGCCTCGCCGTCGAAAACCATGGTCTGCACATAATATAAACCGGCGGGCGTGTGCAGTTTGATGGTGCGGCCGGTTGCAGCGCCCCCGAAAATCGTTTCATCACGTCCGCAAGCCGTTTCATCGCACTCAAAAGGCGCGTCCACGAGTAGCCAATGCAAGCGATAGTGATGGGCCGCCGGGCTTTGCAAATCATCCAGCACCAACCAGTGTTCACCGAGTCGGGCGATGGCGCGGCGATAGCGCACTGCTGGTTTCAAGCGTGCATACCCTTGATGCGCGCCTTCAAAGTAGGCCAAGTGTCCGGCTTGCGAGTGCAACCATTGCGACGCTTGCCCGCGCGCCCAAGGCAACCACAAGAACTTGCCGAGGCGCTCCATCTGGTCACACGCGTCAACCGTAACCGTGTTGTGGTAAGCCGAACTGCCAAGCGCGTTATCCCAGGGCGCTGGCGCCTGGTAGCTGAAGGTGCCGGCGTCGGTAGCGATGTTTTGCCCGCGCCACCACAAATCAACGTGTAACAAATCGGCTTGCGCCGGGCGATGGCGAAACGAGGCGCAACGAGTAAAGACAAACCCTTCGTTGGAACGCAGCGTGTAATAGCCCCCCGGCTCGGCTTTAAAATCGGTTTGAGATTTCTCTTCCAGTGGCGCATCAAGCGCCGCTCGGCCAAACAGCCAGAGCAAATCTTCATCCCATTGGCCCGCTTCATATACTCGCTTTTGTTCGCTTAAATAATTCGTCGCTTGAATCACCGGGCGAAAATCCTGATAGTCGCAGTTATTTAACGGCAACACCAGGGCGCCGTCGTTGTGTCCGTAATTTGGCAAGCGCCCGCTCACCCGGTCTTGAAGTTGAAAAAGAAAATTGCCCGCCGCACCAATGCGCGCCCGCAATTCGCCGGTGAAGGGTTCGCCCAGAATTTCGCCAAGCCGGATGGCCCACAGATAATCGTGCAACATCAAGCGCTGATAATTGAGCGAATGTTGCGAAAACGCGCCATCCGTATAAATCAACTCTCGGGCTTGCGATTCAAGAATCTCGCACCCCAGATTTTTCCAACGCTGCGCCGAATGAAATTCAGGAAACAGCGCGCCAATCGTCCACAACCCCAGCCCTTCGCTGATGCCGTGATTGTTGCGTTGACTGAGCGCGTAATCGAGATTGGCTTCAATACGCCGGCCCGATACGGCAATCGCTTGCCCCAGCTTGACCAGCCGCGAGGCGGTTGTCGCCCGACCGTCCAGAAAACCGTAGAGCGCAAAACACCAGGCCATCACGCGAAACGCCGTCTCTTGTCCGCACTTCCAATTGGCGCCAAGTTGCGGCGGGTTTTGTTCGCGCCAATCTTCAAAGGCTTGCCAGAACAGCTCGCCGAAACCTTCATCGCCGGTGCGCCAGTAAGCGCGCACCAGCCGGTAAGCCAAGGCAAAGCGTGAAGGTTCCCAGATGATTTTGATGTCACCGTAATCGAAATCCTCAATCTCGCTCCAATGAAGATCGGCGGGCGCGCGTTTGCCGGTAAAAGGATTGGCGTACCAGTCGGGCGGAAACCCGGTTTGCGCCAGGGTGCGTTCAAAATAAAGCATTTCACCGCCCGCCAGTTGTTCGCTCAACTGAATCGGCGTGCGCGTGATGGCTTTATCCCAGGCGGCAAAATGGGGTTGAAAGAAAGGGCGTGATGATGCATTGAAAAAAAAGTCGGGAGCCTGGAAGCGGCGAAAATCCTGATAGCGTTCGCCTTGGGCGAGCGCTGCATCGTTCAAAAAGCTTTCCAGAGGTTGCGCGTCCCAGGTCGTGGCGGGCAATTTTTTACGCATGAACCCGAGTCGCTTACGCGCTGCATAACCGGCGCGATACATTAACCAATCACTGCCGAAATGTTGCCAGAGTTGATGAATCTGATTGACTTTATTCATCGTCATCCAATGATGCGAGCCGCTTGAAGACCTGAAATCTCTGTTCAATCCATGAACTCGCGCATCCATAATTCAAGCGTCAGCAATTGCCAAACCTGCGCCGACCAATCCTGGCGTCCGCTACGCTGTTCATCTATCAGTTGTTGCACCGCCGAGGGGTTGAAGAGTTGTCGCTTCTGCAAATGGGTTTCGCTTAACAGATCATCAACCATCTCACGCAAATCATGGGCGAGCCAGTAATCGCTCGGGGCGCCAAACCCGGCCTTTTTCTGCTCTAAAACCTCTGCCGGAAGTAACGGTCGCATGGCTTCGCGCAAGAGATATTTCGTTGTTCCTTGATGCAGCTTTAAGTTGGGCGGCACATTCCAGGCTACCCACTCGGCAAGCTCCCAGTCCAAAAACGGCACCCGCACCTCGACCGATGAAGCCATACTCATCTTGTCGTTGTAGAGTAAATTCAAGCTGACCATAAACGCTTTGCTGTCGAGGTAGAGCATCTGATTCAAAAAATCAGCCTCCTTGACCTCCTCGAAATATTTTAGATGCTCCGACCAGGCTTGCAGGCCGGCGGTGCGCTCACGAAGGGGCGGCGTATAAAGCAGGGCTTTTTGCTCTTCGGTTAAATAGGTGCTGGTCATCAAAAAATAATCGCGCGGCGCGAGCGACCCTGACCGCGCCATCTTCTTGGCCAGCCGCACGTGACCTTTGATGGGCGTTCCGCGCAGGGCTGGTAGCGCCAACGCCAGCGGTTCAAGAATATTTTTGCGCAGGGCGGCGGGAAGGCGTTGATATTTTTGCACCGTTGCAAAAGCCGCGTGTTTGCGATACCCGGCAAAGAGTTCGTCACCGCCGACTCCGGAAAGCAAAACGGTCACGCTTTGGCGAGCTTCGCGGTTGACCAGATAAGCGGTAATAATCGCCGGGTCAGCCAGCGGTTCATCCAGGTGATAGATGAGCTTGGGCAGCAAGCTTACCACATCGGGTTCAACGATGATTTCCGTATGCCGACAACCGAAATGATTGGCGGTGCGCCGCGCCACCTCCGTATCATCAAGCGTCACTTCGCCCCTGCGGTATTGGGGCGGAAAAGCAATCGTGTAGGTGCGCGTCGGTTCGCTGCGCGCCGCCATTGCCGCAACGATGCTGCTCGAATCCAGCCCGGCGCTCAGGAAACTTCCGAGCGGAACATCACTGAGAAGTTGCGCTTTGACCGTGTTGGTGAAGCGCTGGCGCAGTTCGGTTGCGAGTTCCGCTTCCGGCGCTTTGAACACATAATCGGCGGCCGGAAATTGCCAATCCCAATAACGCGTTATCTGGAAATGGCCCTCACGCCAGTACGCCACATGTCCGGCCGGCAATTTCAAAATGCCATCGAACATGGTGAGCGGGTCGGGAACCCACAGGAAAGTCAAATATTGATTGAGCGCCTCGAAATTCAGGCGCCGGGGTATCTCCGGCAAAGCCAGGAGCGCTTTAATCTCCGAGGCGAAAGCCAGGCGACCGCTTTGCCAGCAATAATAGAGCGGTTTGATGCCGAAATGGTCACGCGCCAGAAAGAGTTCCTGGCGCGCCTCATCCCATAGGGCAAAGGCAAACATTCCATTTAAGCGTCGCACGCTTGCTGCGCCATACTCTTGATAAAGATAGAGGATGGCTTCGGTGTCTGCGCCCGAACGAAACACGTAGCCCTTCGCTTCCAGTTCACGACGCAGCGAAGGGTAATTATAGATTTCACCGTTATAGGTTATCGTCAACCTGCCATCGGGCGTTGACATGGGCATATGCCCGCTTGACGATAAATCCAAAATCGCCAAACGCCTTGACCCCAGCCCAACAAACGCGCCATCCGGCAGCCGCGTTTGCCAAAGGCCTGCATCATCGGGCCCGCGATGCGCTTGAAGGTTATTCATACGAAGGAGCGCTTCGCCGTCTCCCCAATTTACAACTCCGACGATTCCGCACATAAATTAAACCGGTAACGCTTCACTAAGGTTTGTGGTTTGTTGCTTGCGCCGGACGATTTGCCCATAAAACGCTTCGGCTTTTTCCATCACTTGCTGATAGTCGGCGCGCTCAGCAATCAGTTGTAAATTTTTTTCTCGTGCCTGGTTGCGCAGTTGTTCGTCTGCCAAAGCGCGAATGATGGCCTCAGCAAGCGAGGTTTTATCTGTGGCGTCACAAAGCAAGCCGTTCGATTGATTGACCAGCCATTCGCGCACCGATTCAATATCGCCGGCCACCGGGAAACATCCGCAAGCCATTGCTTCAAGCAACGTATTCGGCGTGCCGTCGTGCAGACTGGGCGAAACGGCGACCACCGCCAGGCGAAATAAATCCGCCATCTCCTCACGCGAGACGCTCGGCAGTAAGCGCACGCTCGGTTGAATACCCAGCTTGCGCAGCCAGCTTTCTGCAAGCCCATTGCCGCGCATGCCGACACCGAGAAAAACGGCTTGCGGAAACTCGCTGAGCACCAGTGGCATTGCTTCAAATAAGACATCATTGCGAACAAAACTGCGCACCCCGCGCGGGTTGATAATTACCGGCGCGTCTTCGGCAATCTGTAAGTGCTTTTTAAGATGAGCATTCGCCGCGCCCGGATAAAACAGTTGGGTTTGAATACCGCCCCCGCCGGGCAACACGGCTGCGAGTTTGGCGGCATTAAATTGCCAATCGCGAATCGCCAGCTTCAAATCGCGCTCGCAATCGGCGTGTAAAGCATCCGCGCGCTGCAAGGCCGCTTCGGTTTGCCCGGCAATCAACGGATGGTGCGAAGCCCACAAGGTGAAATCATTTCCCCAGACCGAAATTAAAAGTGGCACGGTGGGCGCTACGGCCTGGGCCGCGACAATGCCTTCAAAGGGAATTCGCAGGGCGTGAACCAGGTCGGGAGAAATCTGTTCGAGCAGCCGGCTGACACGTTCGGCCTGTCTTTCTACATCGAACGGTAAGAGGCCATACTGCACGGCAAACGAAAGTTTAGGCGTAAGGCTGGCCCGCAAGTATGACCATAGAGATTTTCGTTGCGCAGTTACCTGGCGCGCGACGCGAGAGGTGCGCGAAAAATTGGCCAGGGCAACGGGCACCTCATATAAAGCGGCTTGCGGAAAGTCATCGGGCGAACAGGGATAAGTGGAGATGATGTGTACTTCGTGCCGTTCAATAAAATAAGCCATCCAATTGCGAGCGATGGGGCTTCGCGCATCAGCAAGAAAACAGATTTTCAAAATTCTGTGCTTTGTAATAAGGGAAGTTGCCCCCAGGGCGGAACGGGGCGAACGGTTGAGCTTTGCGTCAGGTGGCGCAAACAATCAATCAGATAAGCGGCGGCATTTTCGGCTGAAACGGCGGTGCCGGTCATGTGCGCAGCCGCTTTCATGGCTGACCATTGCGGGCGATTTTCAAGAAATTGATGTACCGCCCGGCGCAAATCCTCGGCATCCTCGCTACGAAAAATGAAGCCGTTGAGACCGGGTTGAATCAAATCCATAGCGCCACAGCGATTTGAGACGATGACCGGCACGCCGACCGCCAGGGCTTCGTTAACGACCAACCCCCAGCCATCCCAGCGTGACGGCAACACCAACACCTGGGCCTGAGCGATACGCCCGGGGATTTCATTTGAAGGGCGCGCGCCGATAAACTCAACGCGTTCTAAAATCCTTAAATCAGCCGCCTGCTTTTTCAACGCTGCGCCAGCTTCGCCAATCCCGATTAAGGTCAATTTCAACTCGCGGTGTTCGGCAAATAACGGTTGTAAGGCGGAAAATAAAATATCTATACCTTTGCGATGAATCAGTTGCCCGACGAAAATGATCTCTACCTGTGCGCGGTTCTTCGGCGGTGCAGGTTCAACGGTCAAATCAGCGCCGGCGCGAAAGTAACCAAAAGGGTAAATCTGCCGGGGATTGAAACCGAGTTCGCTATAGAAATCGGCAGCAAAATGTGAAACCGCAAACAGTCCGGCGGCGCGTCTGGCTACCCACTTGCCGAACCGCGCGCGCATGATTTTTTTTAGGGCTGCGGGCGGTTGACCGAGGTCAGGCGATTCGGAATGAATCGCAAACCGGCTTCCAAGCAGGCCGAGCGCGCAAAGCGCCGCCGCAAATGCCGGTTCAGCCCAGATGCCATTGATGATATGAATCCGCTGTCGCGCCCTTCGCGCAATCCTTAATGCGTCCGTTAGCGCAGCAGGCCTGGCCGACAGAATTTGATAAGGATAAATTTTTGTTCCCGATTGCCAGCCGAGTTGCTCCCGGTCTTGGCCAAGGTTGCGCGCATAGACCACCTCTAAATCCACTTTGCCGGATGCGCTTAAGGCATTAAATAAACCGTCCTGATAAAAGGAGGGCATATTCATCCACAGGGTGAGTGGCAACATGAAAAATTCTTTTATCGAGGAATTGGCGACGCGGCGGGCAATCCAACCTTCGCCTCTTTTTGCTTGAGCGGTTTAAGCCAGTGCAGTAACACAATCGCCGAAAGCGGCATCATATTGACCAGCGTGAAGAGGAAAAGTGACATCAGCCCGTCGCGATAAACCTGTATGAGATTGCAGGCGATGAGCAGATAAGTGAACCGTTGTACGGAAAAATAATTACTGTGATAAGCGCGAAAATAGATTCTCGCCAACCAGTAAGCCGTCAGGTAGGCCATCACAATAACCCCGATAAACCCGAAGTTAATATAAAACTCGCCCATATAGGTCATCGTCATGCCCATCTCTCCCATCGGACGCGTGAGCGTTGAAACATCAAAAATATGTTCGGATAGCGTTGGTTTATCGGGCCACAGTTGTCTGGGAATCGGCGAGGTGGCGAGCGCCAGATAGGTGCCGCCATAGTAGAGTTTTCCTGCTTGATCAATGAGCGTCAGGTAAGAGGCAAACTGGTCAAGCAAGGTCTGGTCGCCGTGTTGTCCGGCGATGACTTCACGAATTGCCGTCGAAGAGGTTTCGGTGATTTCCGACATGGTGGCGCCTTCCTGAACCATGCGCCCGACGGATTTAAGCGGATAAAAGAGCAGCATCGCCAATATAATTGGAATTAACACAAACGCCGGGGGCCATTTTTTCTGCCGTCTATCAAGAAAGATTTGCAGCAAGAGAATGAGCGGAATAATCACCCGGAATCGGTGATAACCTTGCACCGCCATAATCAACAGGTAAGTGGCCATCGGCGTAAGCAACCACCAGCGAAACCCATACCAGTAAATCAACGCCAATAACGCCAGTCCGGCCCAGGTCATGGTTACGCTGATCCAACTCGATTCCTGCCATTCACCTAAATCTATTTCAGGTTTTTCAAAGCCCGGAACATTGCCAAGGATGGCCAGTCCTACAACCCCTATCGGAAAAGCGATGGCAACCACGCGCCAGATGTGCGCCAGCGATAAAGTGACGGGTGGGGTTTTAGCTTTTTGCGGCTCTCTCGGCTGTTTTTTCAAATCAACAACCGAAGCTCTAATCCAGGCCGCCGTCATGACCGCCAAAGCGACATCAGCAAAAAAGAGCGCGCGGGCAATTTCGCTTTCCGTGACCGGTTCGAAAAATGTACCCCAACGACTGAACAAGGTCTCCGCGCCAACCAGAATCGCCATGGCGCGCGAGGTTACGGCAATGACATGGAAAAACAGATAACTGATCGCCGGATGCGAGTGCGCCAGCCGACCATAGCGCAAAAGCCAGACTGTAGAGAGCAGCAGCACAATCAAGTCAACGCTCACGGCTATGGATAAATCTTCGTATAATGTGAATTCAAACAATCGCGCTTCACCTTTTCGTAATTATCGGATTGCCGATTTTCTGCTCACGGCAACCGCTAAACTCATTCGTAGGGCGAGCCGGTGGGCTCACCATTTCGGCATACGCCGTGCGTATGCCGGCGCGGAAACGTTCCCAGGTAAACTGCTGTGCCTGGCGCGAGGCCGCTTCACCCAGGTCGGCAAGCTGCGGGCGATGGCGAATCCCCCAATCAATCCGCTCGCTAATCGCTTCTGCGTCGCGTATGGGAACCACAAACCCTTGCTTACCCTCTTCAATGACATCGGGCGCGCAGGTGTGCGGGGTGGCGATAATCGGCAACCCGCACGCCATGGCTTCCAAAATGACATGCGCAAACCCTTCGGCTAGAGAAGGCAGCACAAAGACATCCGCGCTGTGCATCTGCCTGATTAAAGCAGGGCGCGACAATCCGATATGGATTTCCAGATTGAGTTCTGAATAGGTCGCCAATAGTTCTCTGTCAACCGTGCCTCGCCCGCATAGCAGGACTCTGAGGCGTTTCGATTTTAACAGGCGAACCGCTTCAAGCAAGTAGGAAAGCCCTTTGCGTTGCGAAAGACTGCCGACGAATAAAACCGTAAAGGGAAGGTGCGCCGGAGGCGCACCCTCGCGTTTGACGAAGGCGGCGCAGTCTACGCCATAAGGAACAATGTGCACGCGTTCAGCCGGCGTCCCCTGGTCAGTCAAGGTTTGCGCTGTGTAACGACTGGCCACCACCCAACCGGTTGCCAGGCGCGGCTCGGCCGCTAACTCGTTTAAGGCTTCCGCAGAAAGCGACAATTCATGTTCGCTCAGCAATGAGGCGCGCGCCTGCGGCCGGCGAAGCAACTCTTCCTTCAGAATGGCGCGCACGGACTCAGGATGCGGATGAAGTTGGAAGAGTAACCGATGCGGCAAAACGCCCTCACTCATCCTGAAAGCTTCCGAAGCGTAATAGCTATAGCAAAACAACGCGGCCTTTTTTTCCAGCGCCAAAGCGCCGGCTTTGCGACTCAACGCTTTATCTTTCGAGCGGTTGAATTTTGTGGTCCTGAGCGCCTTCATCAAGGCGCTCAGGGTAAAGGCTTTTGCAGAAAGCTGCACGCGCTGGCTATCAAGACCCGGACAATATCTTTTCCTCACTGTCTCCTTCGATAAAAAGGTTCCCAATGAGCGCGCAAACCATCTCTTGTCCGCCTGCCAATACATCTCTGTAACCAGGGCTTGCAAGAATCCGCCTTCGTATAGCGCTAAAGGCAATTGGTAATTGTCGCGCCCGCTGGCGAGCGCCACTACGGCTTGAGGAAAAGATTCCATAAACGATTTAACTTTGATTCAGCATAAAGGCGTGGTGCGGCGTGGCGAATTTCGCGAACCCCCGCAATTCAGTAACGCGCTCTTTTTTTTAGCGCCGGGCTGAAGGTGGCTTTGATAACCCTGCGCAAACCTGAATTGGTATTCGCCAGTTGATTGCCAAGCAGGCGCACAAGCGGCATCGCGGCATATTCGCTGACATTACAGGTCGCGCACAGTCCTTGCTTTGGTCCGTAATCGCGCAACCCTTCGCGCCACTTGGCAAGCCCGACATAAGCATCTATCAAACCCCATCCATCACTGCCGATTTTGCCGATGATGCCTTCACGGTGCGCCGGGCTATCGCTTCGCAGTTGACAACAAACAACGACCGACCCATCCCAATCAATCACCAGATGTTTAAAGGGCGCATAACACGGGGAGACGCGCCGGGTTTGCCGCGCCAGTTGAATCAACCCGCCCCTATCGGACATATCCAACAATTGCATGGCCGCCGCGTTGCGAACGTGTGTGACAATTTCCATCTTCTCCGAGGCGACTTGAAAAGAGAGTTCCGGTTGCTCGCCAAGCAAGCGGCTGCTTCTTTGAATGCGGTTTAAAAATTTATCGTGATAATCGGCCGCCGACTTGCGGTTATAGAGCGCTTCGTCAGGAAAATAGACATCCACCCAGAGACGATTGAGTCCGGCTTCCTCAAGCGCTTGCAAATAATCGCTATCCAGATAATCGCCGTTTGAATTGATGGCCAGCCGGGCGCGCGGCGCAACCTCACGTACTTCGCGAAGGCGCTCCAGAATGCGTCGTTCGGAAAGCGGTTCCGAGTACCGCGACCAGACCAGCGTGCCGTCATAATCGCTTTCACCAAGGCCCGCCAAAATCGCCTGCCAGGTGGCTTCGGGCATGGTCAATTTTTCGCTCAACCGGTCAATAAAACTATTCGGGCAAAACGAGCAGGTGCGATTGCAATAAGAGGTGGTTTCGACTTCGATTAACTCGACGTGTTCGCGAAACAGCGCAATCGCTTCTTCGGCGCCCAGGTCAAAGCGAAAATGCTTCTCATCCATGCGCAAAGAATTTCTCACCACCGCGCCGACAGAACTGAGTTGTCTTTTCAAGTCAGTCATAAATACCAGAATGAAAACTACCCGGTGGCCTGCGGCCGCCGTTGATTTAACTCGGCTTCAAATTCCGCGAGCGTCTCTTCCGAAAGGATATTTTTCCGATGGTCTTCAAAGGCTTTCATAAACGCAAACCGCATCTCTTCAAACGGGACACGCTTATCCTGCAAATCCGCGTCTTCGTTTCTCAGGCGTTGCCAGATGCGCTTGACGAGAAATTTTCCGTAGAGTTTGAAGACCCATTTCCAGATGAAAAAGACCGGTTTTGAAAGATACTTCTCCTGCAGAATGAGTTTGCTGCGATAGTTATTATAGACAAACTTGGGATTGTAGTTTGAATGGCTGCCGTCGGCTGCGTGATAGACTAAAAATTCGGGGACATAGATTAACTTGTAACCGGCGCGTTTGACGGCCAGCGAATAATCAATCTCTTCAATGCCGAAAAAATATTCTTCCGGCAACAAGCCGACCCTTTCCAAAACCTCTCGCTTAATCAACATCAAAGCGCCGCTGATAAAACCCATTTCCCCGACTTCGTCATATTGACCGTTATCAATTTCACGAAAGCCGCGAATCTGGACCCCGCCGCGCCAACGCAGGACTTCGCCACCGGCGTACCAGATTTTTCTTGATTGCGCCGAATAGAGAATCTTGCCGCCGACCAACCCGATTTGGCTATCGGCTTCGGCAAACGTCACGGCCTGCTCTAAAAAACCCGGGGTCGTGGTCGCGTCATTATTCAACAATAAGACATATTGGCAAGCTGAATCTTTTAAGGCTTCTCGAATGCCGACATTGCAACCCCGCGCAAAGCCGAGATTTTTATCATTGAAGACAAACTGCAAATGCGGAAAGTGTTGTTGAAGCCGCGCCCCGGAATGGTCTATTGACCCATTATCCACCACGATGATGTCAAGGTTGGGATAGGTGACCGTTTCCAAAGATTCGATGCAGGCTTTTGAATCGGCAAAATTATTCCAGTTGAGAACGATCGTATAAACTTTCGGAGGGTTACCATTCATGGGTGTCAACTCATTAAACTCAAGCGGCTGACCATTCGGGTTTACAGTAAGAGGTCTCTTGCAAAACTGAAAAATCCCTCTGAATAACGAGCGTAACGCCGCGCCAGGAGTTCCCGGGTTGCAGAAGGCAAGCGGCTTAACCGGCGCCGAGGCAAGTTGCCTCGCGCACAGGCATGGGCAATCTTCTCTTCGATTTTTTTCAGCGCCTGTTGATTCACCTCGCCGGTAAATTCGTACAGCCGCGCCCGCGCCTGGGCAAAACTGTCGGCGACTTTCAACTGCGACGCGGCCTGGGCTCTTCTGGCTCTTTTGAGGCGTTCCAGAAATCCAACTCGCGACGCGCCCATCTGTTGTTTTGCGTGAAGGCGATATTGAATCAAGGGTTCAGGAATGAACTCAAGCTCTGCGACGCAGGCAATCAGCAAAGCAATCCACCCGTCATGGATGAGGTTGTTTTCAATGGGAAGTGGCAGAACCAGAGATTTAAACCGGCTCTGAAAAGCCAGGGTTGCGCCGGTGACGACATTGTTCAACAGCAAAACTTCATACGCTTTACCGCTCTTCATTTGCTGCTGACGCGTCTCACTGAATCCGAAACATTGCCATAAGCTGTAGCCTAAGGGGTGCAGCTGGTCGTCGCTCACCGCGCCGTTTGTGAAGACCAGCCCGGCGGCCGGCTTGGCCAGAAAAACCGCTTCCGCGCGTTCAAGCTTTTCGGCATACCAGACATCATCTTGATCGGCTAAGGCAATCACATCGCCCTCGCAAAGGGTAATGGCTTTTTCAAAATTTCGGGTCGAACCGAGAGTCTTTTCGTTGACATAACAGCGCGTCGGAAAGCGCGATGCGGCGGCAAATTTTCTGACGATTGCTACCGTGTTGTCGCCGGAAGCGTCATCGCAAATAATCAATTCGTCCGGCGGTCGGGTCTGTGCCTTGATGCTTTCCAACTGTTCCTGCACATAAGCGCTGCCATTGTAGGTGCACATGGCGATAGAAATTTTCATGACGGTTGCGAACCTGAGCGCCTGGTCGCCCAGCAACACAGCACATCGCCGCTCAGCGGGTTGTAGAGATGGGCCAGCGATTGTGAAAACCTGAAGATTTTATCGCGCAAACTGGCCGCGCTACCTAAATCGGGACGATTCGGAAAAATCGGGCGCCCGGCGATTGCTTGGCCGTTCTGTTCTTCGCGACGATACACTTGCGACCATAGATAATGCGTGCCCCCGGTTGTTGATAGGTCTTTCACCGCCAGCCCCGCCGCCGTTAGGGTTTTAGTCAGGGTTGGCGGAGTAAACAAACAGAGGTGGCGCGGGGTGTCCCAGTTCAACCAGTAACCTCCCAGTCTGCGGCGCGCAAAACTATCAACGTTCGGGGTCTCGATGTAAATCGTACCAGTTGGTTTCAACCAGCGCCTGACGGTCTGCAACGCTTCAACAGGGTCGGGCAGGTGTTCAATGACATGGCTCAAGTGAATGTAGTCGAAACTCTCGCGGGCAAACGGCGCCTGGTCGAGCCCGTCCGTAAAGACCTCTATATCAAACTCCCGTTTTGCGGTTGCCGCCGCCGTTTTGCTCAACTCAATCCCGGCAACTTGCCAACCATGTTGTTTGAGCAAGGCCAGAAACGCGCCGCTGCCGCAACCAATCTCCAAGGCTCGGCCAGCCCGGGCGTAGCGCGGAAATTTTTTACCGAACCCGTAGGGAATGCGATGTTGAAAAATGGCGACGAACAAAGGTTGCAGCGCCTGTTGCCACCAGCTTAAATCGGCAGTTGCATAGCCCATCTGCGCCATCACGCTATCGCGGATATGGGTTTTTAAGCGGCCGCGCCAACTGTTCGAAAGCGGCGATAAATGGGCCGGCTTTTGATAGCTGTAGTAGTCAGTTTCGGGATAATAAAAACTGAGTTCATCCAACACCGGGCGCGGCGATAAGCGGACAAGCTGACAATCCAAGCAACGAACCAGGGCAAATTTTCCCGGAAGATGATGCAACCGATCCCAGGTTGAAAACATAAATTCCGCCTTTGAACTTTTACATAAGGGACATTGCAAGACGGCTTCGGTTGGCGGACAACCGAGATTCTGAGTTTCTGCGACAATCATAAAAATGGCCGGCGCGTGCGAGCATGAAAGATGCGACTCTTGAATTGCAAGTGGCGCGCTCCCAACCCACCTAGCTTTGATCGGCTGCCAGCTGTTCGCGTTTGAGCTTGATGAGTTCAAAGATATTCAAGGCTGCCAGCAGGTCCGCAAAATTGAAACGAAATAACCCTTTGAGCAAAATGCCATGGGTTTGTCGCAAGCCGAAGGCGACCACTGAGAGTTGGGTCAGATAAGCCAGAGTGGTGGCAATTGCAGCGCCCATAATCCCGAGTCGCGGCAACAGTAAATAAAGCAGCGCGACCGTCACCACCAGGGCAACGAGGGCCGCTTTGCTGCCGAGCCAGGGGTTGCCTAAGGCCTGCGCGCCGCCGCCCAGCACATCTTTTGCTCCAAGGAAAAAGACCCCTAAGAGCAACACTTCGGCAGGCAACACCGCGCCTTTGAAATTCCCGCCAAAGACCAGAGGAATAGCCAGCGGCAGCGCCGCGCCAATGGCGAGGGTGACAATAAAACTGAGCAACCAGTAGCGGCGAAACACGCCCTGCAAAACGGCGGCGCGTTCAATGGGCGATTCCTTTTGGGTGATGCCCGGTGTGAGCACCATCTGCACGGCTTGCGCAAAAATTTGCGCCAGCCCCGAAGCGCTGACCGCCGCGACATACAACCCCAGGTGAGCGGGCGGCAACCAGGCGGCCATTAAAACCTGATCGAGGCTCAAATTCGCCATCCCCGAGATGCCGCCGATTTGCAGTTTCGCACCATAGGCGAGTAGCTGTTTGACCAGCGGCTGCTCAAAGGCAAAATGCAATCGCATCCCGGCTCTGGATAACGCCCTTAGCGTAGCGGTAATCAGAATAAAATTGAGCAACAGGTGGAGCAGGATAATATTTAAGGGCGTGAGCCAACCGCTGAGCATCAAGCTAATCGTTCCCGTTAGATAACCGACCGGCAAAATCAGGCGCAACCAATTAAAAGAAGCGATGAGCAGGCGGCCTTGAAGAATGCTCATTCCATATTGCGTCAGCAGTGAGAGCGGAATGACCAGCAGATAAATTCTACTGGCCTGAATAACGGTTGCGGTTTGACTGGTAAGCAACCAGGGTAAAATCGCAAACCCGACAATCATTGCCAGCGCGCCCTGCAGCCCACCCAAAGTGAGAACGTTGGCAAAAATCCGTTGGGGGTTGGATTCAGGCAACGCCGCAAAATAGGTGATTGTGGTGATGAGTCCGAAACTGCTGAGATAGACGAGCAGCGTAGGCCAAAGCATCGCCGCGGCGACTTCTCCGCGTCCGCCTGGACCCAGTCCACGCGACAGCAAAACCGAATTCACCAGATTCAAACCGGCGAGCGCAAAATTGGTAATCAGCGTGCGAAAAATCAGCGGGCGAAACATTGCGCCTTTTCCTGTACGCGCGTCGCGCGCACGACTTTTAAGAGATTCTCTTCCAGGCGGTCTAAACTTTTTTCCACATTCCATTCCTGTTGCACATACTGGCGAGCCGTTTCGCCCATCGCCGAGGCCAGCGCTTCGTCATCCAGCAAGCGAGCCATGGCCTCGGCCATGGCTTGCGGTTCGCCGTCAACCAGAAAACCGTTCACCCCATCTTTCACGGTTTCGCGCACCCCGCCTTCAGCCACCGCAACGACCGGCGTGCCGCAAGCATTGGCTTCCAATGGCGCCAGCCCGAATGGCTCAAGGCGTGATGGATAGACGAGAAGCGCGGCGCGATTTAACATCTCAATAACCTCGGCATCGGGAATCAGGGTGCGGGTTTCAAAATTCACCCCCAATGAATCAGCCAGTTCGTGCATGGCCTCGGCATACCCCGGCACGCCGGCGTTGCCAATCCAGATTAACGGAGGACGCGGCTCTGGCAACAAAGCAATGGATTGGATAGCCAGATCAATTCCTTTGGCCGCAGAGAACGAACCTAAGCCGATAATAAAGCGTTCGCGCCGGCGACGCTGATGGCAAAACAGGGTCGTGTCAACCCCCAGATACGAAACCGTTGCCGCCCGCCCATAAGCCCGCAGAATGCTTTCACGGCTATAATAGGAATTCGCCAGAATCACATCACAGGAGTGCGCGTTTAACCATTCGCGACGCGCTTGTATGCGAATGCCTTGAAGCTTGAGTTGGTCAAAGAGAAAACCGCGCGCCCGCATCGAAAGCGAATGGTTGCCATTAAATACCCGCCCGACCCAGGGCAGGGTCGGAGCGGCTTCATAGAAAGCGCGAAAAGGCTCGTGCAGATAGACCACCTTGGGCATATTTAAATACCGCACAATAAAAGGCATATAATAATTACAACAGGTGTAGGCAAATAAGAGGTCGAAACCGCCGGCTTGAATCTCTTGTGCCGCCTGCCGACAACCCCTGTCCATTTTACGCATTCGCCGCCACGTATTGATATAACGCCCGGCCAATCCCATTCGGGATTCAAGGTTGGCATTGAAGGAAATAATGTGTTCGGGCGCCAGGTTGCGCAGGGGCAGATACGAATGGTTCGCTGTGCTTGGACACCAGCATTCGATTTCGTGACCGCGCTGAAGCAGCCCGCGAACCTGATCATATAGCGCGCGCCGTGCGCCGCCGCTAAAGGTGTTATGCCAGACCGCAATTCTCATGCGTGAAATAAAAATCAAAGGCCTTCAGACGACTTTCGATAAACCGATGGATTTCGATAAATGGCGCAATCTTAGGCCAACTTTTAAGCAGCTTTACAGGGGAGCGATATTGGCGCACACGACTCCCCATAACTGCTAAACCCATAAGGGAAACCGCACAAGGCGGCAGTCGTTTTATCAATAAACCGCGAACGCTTGGCTTTGTTGGGAGTATCCTGGAACCCTTTGACTATAGCAAAGAATCGCTCCTCGAACGACCAAGACAAACGAAGCCCTATCCCCTAACTCCATCCCTATAATCTGCGGATTCATGCGCGCGTCTGCGCCGTTCGGGCGGGATGCTGCTCAATGACCTGCTCTTGTTTCCTGGAACCCAGAAACTGTCTGAAAACCGATTCAAAACCATAAAGTGAGATTTAAGCGCTTGTCAATCACCGCTAACCCTGGCTCTCTCAATCAGCCAAAGATAAGCAGGTCGGAGGCGGCTCAGATAAAAAAGGGTTTGCCCATCATAAAAATTCCGCTGGCGCGAGCAATCTGTTGGTTGCCCGATAATAAACGAGCGCTCGCGAAGGCCGTGCGACCTTCTTTCTTGTGAATTTCAACATGGGCTTCAAGCCAATCGCCGTTTCTGGCGCTGCCGATAAAATCAACCGTTAAATTCACGGTCACCAGCGTGCGCGGCGGCGAGGTGGAGAAAACCAGATTGTAACCGAGCGCAATATCGGCGACCGCGGCAAGCACGCCGCCGTAAGCCAGGCCACGAGCATTGGCGTGGTGGTCTTCAATGCGCAGACCAATCGCCGTATAGTCGCCCTGGTTTTTGATGTAAATCGGTCCGAGTGTATGAATGAACGGACTCGGGCGATTGAGCGGAATAAACCCTTCGGGAATTTCTTTTAACATTTTTACAAACGGTTTTTATTTATCAGAAGCTTTGCCTGACTGAGGTTTCTCGCAGAAAGGCAAAGCGAAGATTGAAGACGCGCCGCCTACTTTTGCCGTTTTACTTGAAGGCCCCATGTTTGCCTTCGCCAGCTGCAAAGCGCGAAGCCCCGGCGACCGCTTCGCCGGAATCGAGAACCTGTTTGCCAAGCGTATATTCATTGCGGATGGCCTCGTCCCAACTCAAATCCCACTGCTCATAGGCCGAAAGTCTGTCAGAACGCAGACAATTTTGCGGAAAGGCGGCCATCTGTCTTGCCAGGCTGAGGGCTTCGGCGCGCGCTTCGCCGGTTTCAACCAGACGGTTGGCAAGTCCCATCCTTAAGGCTTCTTCGCCCTGCACACCGCGACCGGTCAAGATTAAGTCCATCGCGTTGCTGTGGCCGATGAGCCTCGGCAAGCGCACCGTTCCCAAATCAATCAGCGGCACGCCGAACCTGCGACAATAGACGCCAAAGACCGCATCACGCGCCGCGATGCGCAAATCGCACCACAAGGCGAGCTCTAAACCCCCGGCAACCGCAAACCCTTCAATGGCGCCAATCACCGGTTTCGTGAGTCGCAAACGTGTCGGTCCCATAGGCGCAAGCTCGCTGTGTTCGTCATTTTCCCGCCGGTCACCTGCGGCAATCGCTTTCAAATCCGCGCCCGCGCAAAACACCCCTTCGGCGCCGGTAAACACGGCAACATTCAAGGATTCATCCGCGTCAAATTGCAGAAACACCTCAAACAGTTCAATAGCCGTCCGCGCATCAACGGCGTTACGAACGTCGGGACGATTGAGCGTGACAATGGCAATGGTATCTTGCTTTTCAAAAATCACATTCGGCATAAGTTCTCCTCAATTGTCCGTACGGCTGGTGGCGGTACGGACCGGTATTGACTGAACGTCTACGGCTGATGACCGGCGGTTTCCCGCCGATCAGGTTTGAGGAAATAGACAAGGAGAAAGATTGCGCTGACCAAAGAGACGGTAAATTTATAGTAGGCCGAGACCGGCGCAGGCGACAGAAATCCTTCGATGAGTCCGGCGATGAGTAACATCGGAATGCACCCTAAAATCAGTTTGATGGCGAGCAGGCCATTGGTGACGAGCGCGTCAATACGTCGCATATCGCCCGGCATCAGCATGGCTTTGCCAATCAGCAGGCCCGCGCCGCCCGAGATAAAAATCGCCGTGAGTTCGATGACGCCATGGGCGCACACAAAAACCGGAATGTCCGAGAATTTGTATTTCAGGCAGAGCCCCAACACGACCCCGAACATCAACCCGTTATTCGCCATGACGATGAGCGTCAACAGGCCTGCGGTAACGCCGCCCGCAAAGGCAATAAAAGTGACTTGAATATTGTTTGCCTGAATCTGCGTAGACCAGATGGGATTTTGATTCTTCTCATTGATATTCGCCGTCCAATTTTCGTGATTGATAATCTGGCGGCGCAAACCGGGAAAAGTTTTTTCGGTGAACCCTTCGTCCAGAAAACTCACGCCGAAACCAAACGCCGTGGTGAAAAGAAAAATCAGAAACGAAGTCAGAATATAAGCAAAGGCTTGGCGAAAGGCCGCCGGAAATTCATAACGAAAGAAATCGCGAAACACGCCGAAACCCGACGATTCGCTGCGATAGATGGCTCCGTGCGCCCGCGCGACCAGATGATTTAAATAATTCACCAGGCGTTGATCGCGCACTTCTTCGCGAGCAATCGCCAGGTCGGCCGCCGTGCGCCGATACAACTGACCGAATTCGCGCACCTCGTCGCCCGACAGATTGCGCAAACGATATTTCGAGGCGCGTCCGGTTAAATCTTCAAGCCGTTTCCATTTTTCAAGCCGCGTCTTCAGCAGGTCTTTGAGCATAGACGCAAGATTATCACGGGAAAAAGCAGAAGTCAGGAGCCAGAAGTCAGAAGTCAGAATGGCGCCAGCGAGGAAAACCGCAACATCGGTTCGGTTTAATTCTCAACAGCGAATTCATCGTTTATACTTCATCCTGCTTATTCGAGCTTCTGACTTCTGACTTCTGGATTCTTGCGTATGAAATTTTCATCACTGGTTGGCAATGCACGAATCAAAGACCTGCTGCGGCGCGCCGTCGATGAAGGGCGTATTGGGCAAGGCTTAATCTTTGCGGGCGCGCGTGGCATCGGCAAATATCAATTTGCGCTGGCGCTCGCGCAAGCCGTCAATTGCGAACAGCCCATCAAAGGCGACGCCTGCGGCGGATGTTTAAATTGTCGCAAATTCGCGGCGCGCGATTTTACGGATGTAAAGACGATTGTGCCCGATGGGCAGTTTATCAAAATCGACCAGACGCGTGAGATGGCCAGCGAAGCGCAATTCCGCCCTTATGAAGGTCGTCGCCGGGTTTTCATTCTGGATGAAGCCGAACGCTTGAAAGAACAAGCCGCCAATTCGATTTTGAAAACCCTGGAAGAACCCCCCGAAACTTCCTTGATTATTTTACTCACGGCAAAACCCTATGCCTTGCTTGAAACCATTCGCTCGCGTTGTCAGATGTTGAATTTTGCGCCGCTAACGGATGCAGAACTGGAAGCCTATTTGAAAGCCAACTATAAACGCCCGCCCGCAGAGACCCGTCTGCTTGCAAAACTGGCGCGCGGCAGCATCGGCCGGGCGCTTGAAATAGACCTCGGCGAATACGCGGAACAACGCAATCGGGTGCTGGAAATCATTGAAGCGCGACTGGTCACACGCGATTTTGTCCGCCTGCTTGGCGCGGCTGAATTTATGGCGCGTAAACTCGAAAAAGAGGCGTTCATCGCGCAGCTTGATTTCATGCTCGTTCTGCTTGAAGATATTTTTCATTTGAAAGTGGGCAAAGCAATGGCCTCACTCACCAATGCCGATATCAGCGAACGCTTGCAACGCATCAGCGAAATCGCAACGCTTGAACAAATCATGAGCCTGGCTGAACAGATGGAAGGCGTTTTGCAAAACTTGCCGCGCAACGTCAATCGCCACCTGGCGATGGAAGCCGCCCTGACCAGCGTTTGAGGGAGGTCTTGAAAATTGCAAAAAATCGAGGAAAACCCTTGGGTTTGCCGGGCAATCCGCTTTGCTTACCGGAGACGATATAACATGAATCCGAATTGATCCGAGTAGACGGGTTCTAAAAAACTGCTGCTGTATTGATCGAGGGTTGCCCAGTTTCTCAATTGAACATAGTAATCCGGGCGATTGCCCGGTAACGATGAATAGCTTTCAACAGAGCCTTGTCCGGAACGCATCGCTCCCCAGGTAAACACCCCGTAAGATACTAAGATGTGCGTGATGCCCTGGCGCTTCAAATCGTTATGCACATCCGCTAAGGTCCGATTACGAATTAACAAGCGTCGCCACTCGGTTGAATCCAAACTGATATCAGCGATATGGTCGCGTTTTAATCCGTAAGACATCTGCGCCCCCAACATCATCACGCGAGCGTTTTCGGGAAGGGTGCGATTGATGAAATCAAGCGGCGGGTAATAAAAGCTCGCCAACATAAAATTTCGCCGCGACAGGTTGCCGCCGACAAAAGCTAATATGTTTTCCTTTGAAATCTGCCGGGCGCTCACCCAGACCGCCGCTAGCATGAGGGCGATTAACCCGCTGAACAGAAGACTGCGAGCAAAGATTGCGCGCCGCGTTTCGGGAATGAATTGACTCACCAGGCGAATCAATTCACCCAGCACATAGGCGCTTATGACAGTAAGCGGCGGATAAAGGGGCAGCAAATATCTTGGAAACCATGAAACCTGAGTCATCAAGATATAAAAAACAACGCTCAACGCCGCCAGCCAGCTTATCCATCTTTGTTTGGGTAAAAAAATCAGCAAGGGCAAGAGCAGGAAAAGATAGTTCGGGTCATGATGTTCTTCGGGAAAATTATAGATATCGGATTTTGTGAAGTATTCCCAAAGGTGAGGCGGACGTTGAATCACCCGGCCGGCAATGGCTTTCTCCAATTCCTGTTTTCGGGCCTCAACCAGCGAGGGATTGTTGCGACTGGCGTTTGCAAAGTGGGCTTCAAGTTTCGCGTCATCTTCGGGCGTGAAGTAGCGCGGCGCGCCCGTTGTATAATCGGCGACCTCGCCGGTCATAAAGGGATAGACAGGGTTGTGAAACCAAAACCAATTCTTCACAAACCAGGGAGATGCCACCGCCACCACCATCAATGAATAAAGCAATCCGCGTTGAAGAATTTTCAAAATCGAAGAGTCCCGTTTGAGCAAGCTTTCAATTAAAAACATGAAACCTAAAAGCAAAAGCCAGAGGCCGGCCGTGTACTTAACGCCTAAAGCGAAACCCGCAAAGAGCGCTGATAGGTAAAGCCAGCCTTGCTCTCGGGTGTGAAAAAAGAGAATCAGCGCATAAGTCGAAGCCCAGAGCAGGGCGGCTAAAGAGACATCTATGCGCGAAGTCACAGCCACTTCGGTGACCATACCGGCGGCAAAAAAAACCAGCGCGGCAAGCGCTCCCGTCCGGCGTGAAAAGAATCGCGCACCAAATGAATAGAGGGAAAGTGAACAGGTGAAGGCTAAAAATAAACAGATCAATTTTGCGGCGATGTCGGCTTTGGCAAGCAGGCAGACGGCGTAAAACATCTGAATGAGAAACGACATATTGCCGGCCGAATTATCAAGCAACGGATAGACGCGACCTTTTTGAACGAAAGCCTGGGTTGCCGATAAATGGTAAATCGCATCATCGAAAGCATGCGGAGGCGTAAGCGTCCGCAGGAGCAGAATGCCAAATAGGATGCCGAATAAAAGGGCAACCAGCAGGCGGCTTTTTGTCGTCAGCATAAATCTGCTGGCTTCCCTTATGAGTTGAAGGCCCCTGCCGATTTCGCGGTACGACAACATCAGAAAGACCACGAGCAACGCGGCAATGGGCAAGGGGGTCAGTAGACCGGCAAGCCCAAACCCTAATATGGCAAGGGCAACCAGTCCGGTGCCCAAGAAAACGGAAAAGGCGACCTCTTCGGCGTTACCGGCGAAAGTAACCGACGCGGCGCGAAGCGTTTTTCGCCCACAGCAAAAGGCCAGCGAGATTAATCCGCTGGCTAAGAAAATATCGAATAGCCTGTCGAAAAGGGCGAGCGCCCCTGTGTAATCATCGCCAACCGCCGCCATCGCGCGATGGGCATAAACGGATGCGCCAAACAGGAGAACCAGCAACGTCAGGATGGCGAAAAACGGCAGCGAAAAAGTAGAGATGGACGGGCTTGCCTCTGAGGTTCTTTGAACCATTTTGTCTATACCGAAAACCTATCAACGAGCTTTTGTCATACAACACCTCGTGCCTGAGAAGACGGCTTTAAGCACACTACCGGTGAGCGCAAAAACTCTCAGGTTAAATTAAACAAAGGTGTGTGGTGCGGTGCGAAACCATCCAAAGCAACCAACGGTCTGGCTACCGAGCGGTTCAGACGCCTTGATAAATAGATGTTCGTTAACCCCGGACGGCCTCAATCGCCAACCGAAAGCACCGGCAACGCTTTTGCCGCTTTCGGCTCTTTCGCCACCTGTTCGTAGTAGCCGTCAGGCAAATCGCCGTTATCTTCGCGCAGGTATTTCCATTGATGCGGTTTGATGGTTGCCAAAAGCTCTTTTCGGGTTTTGGTCTTCAATGGTTTGCCAACATAAATTTTGCCCATCTTGTCCATCAACCATTCCGGCATGGCGCTTGAAAACATAAACAGCGGCCATTTGAAACCCGGCCCGTTGGTTTTTCTCAGTTTCCAGGCCCACAAACCCAAGGCGCCGACGCGCCAGGCCGTTGGGGCCCACCAACTATATTGACCGGGACGCAGATTCATCTTCCAGCACTTCATAATCAACTGCCACTGCAAAGGGGTAAGCTGCATGGTCTCTTTCACGCCTTCTTTATCCTGCATGCGGGTGTCGTGAAGCGGCGTAAATATCGAAGGAATGAAAAAGGCGAACTGTCCGCGACGTTCGACTTCATAAATTAAATCCAGCGTCGCCATCACATCTTCATCGGTTTCGCCGGGGTTGCCGACAATCAAGGTGACGGCCGGGAACCAGTTGTTTTCATTCAACACCCGGAGACCTTCAATGAAGACCGAGGGCCAATCTTCGACGTGAAACGGGACGCCTTTGCTCGGCATAATCTGTTTGGCCATGTTGACTGAACCGGTTTCCAAACCGATGAGCGGCGTCAAGGCTTTCTTCTTCGGGTGGGTGCTGAGCATCGGCAGATGAATCGGGCTTTTATCGAGTATGGTTTCCGATAGCTTTTTAATCAACAACGGGTCAACCACGGCCGGCGCAATCGTTGAATGGCTGAGCACGTGTTGTTCAACGCCCGGCGTATTGACGATTTCGGAATATAAATCGAGCAAGGCTTCACGATTCGGAAAATAGAAAGGCGTCTCCGTATGAACCTGCCCCCAGATGAACATATCTTCGGTCGCCAGGCTGATTTGTTTATTGCCGTCACGCACATTGGCGCGCACGGCATCCATAATTTTGTCTTTCGGCATATCAATCTGCGGGTTCAAATCGGGAACGCAGAATTGACAACGGCGACCGCATCCGGTGGTCATTTCAACCACCCCGAAGGTTGTCCGTTTATCGGGAAAGAGAATTTCATTGCGGTCTTTCGGATGAACCACCTCGATTTGACGCGGTAAGGTTTCGCCGGCGATGGCTTTATGAAATAGATCGAACACATCTTTGGATTCGCTGCGCCCTTCGACAACGCAATCAATGCCGAGTTCTTCGTAGGTGTCGGTCTGAATAATTTGCCATCCGCCGGACCCCCCGACAATCACTTTGAAGTTTTTACGGTAAGGACTCCCTTTAATCTGAGCCACGCAGATCCAGCCAGGGCTACCCGAGGGCATCCAGATCGTGCCGTTCTACGACCGGTCGACGCTGATCGAGCA
>JBIOWC010000050.1:0-7226 GCA_044868105.1 Blastocatellia bacterium | reverse complement strand
CCCCCCCCCCCCCCCCCCCCCCCACGACCATGTCGGGCTGCTTATTGATTAACGCTTTGAGCCCTTCACGGACAATCTGATGGTCTTCGGCAAGCAAGATGCGTAACTTTTCCATCGCCTTTCCCTCAGCTTTCTGATTCGCGAATCGGCACGCGGGCAAAGATGGTCGTCCCCCGGCCAGTCGCCGATTCAATTTCCAGTGCGCCTTCGACCAGCGAGGCGCGCTCGCGCATACTGATTAACCCCAACCCATCACTCAAGTTGTTTTTCTCATTTGGGTCAAAGCCTGAGCCATTATCTTCGATAACCAAAACCACATCGCTTTCGCGTTTTTCAAGCATGACATCAACGCGGGTGGCTTCGGCGTGTTTGGCAATGTTATTTAAGGCCTCCTGGGCAATGCGATAAAGGTTGGTTTCGGCCTCTGACCAGAGTTTGATATTGGTCAGACCGTTGGTGTGATATTCGGTCGCGATGCCAAAATGTTTGGCCCATTCCTGAACGAAATTTTCCAGGGTTGCCGGTAAGCCCAATTCGTCGAGCGCGGCCGGGCGCAACTCCCACGCCAGAAAATCCACGTCGCGGTCAATCTGTTTGCTGAGCAGATGGATTTGCTCAACCTGTGCGCACAACTCGGCGTTACCGTGCAGCTGCTCTTTGAGGGAGGCGAGCGTCAAATGCAAAGCCGTTAAGGGTTGCCCTAACTGGTCGTGGAGGTCACGCGAAATGCGTCGCCGTTCAAGCTCCTGGGTGTTCACGATGCGGCGCAACAGGTCTTTAACCTGCTCTTCGGCGACACGACGTTCAATAACCTCCGTCTCTAACTCCCCGGTCCGTTCTTTGATGCGATCTTCCAGATGGGCCATCCCGGATTTGAGTTGGATTTTCACCTCTTCGCGCTCTTGCTTTAGGCTAAGCTGTTCGGTGAGGTCACGGGCGACCTTGACAAATCCGTGGGCCTTGCCCTCAATGCGCAACACATTCATGACGCCGGAGGCAAAAAATCGCGAGCCGTCCTTGCGCAGATGCCAGCGATGGGCTTCGGCGCGCCCGTCGGCTTCGGCCTTACTCATCTCTTCTTTAGGAATGCCGCGCTCGCGGTCTTCGGGCGTAAAGATGATGGCGCCCGGCTGTCCGAGGGCTTCATTTTCCGTGAAGCCTAAGATATTTTCCGCACCCTTATTCCAGGAGGTAATGTTTCCCTCGAGGTCGAGCGAGAAGATGGCATAATCCTGGGCGCTTTCGAGAAGCAGCCGCAGATTCTCTTCGGAGCCGAGCCGCTCTTGCTCGGCCTGCCGGCGGTCGGTAATTTCGATAAACGTCACGATGACGCCGTCAATCCTATCGTCCAGGGTACGATAAGGGAGCAGGCGGATGATAAACCAACGATTATCCGTGGTGTGAATTTCACGCTCCAGCAGATGAAGGTTTTGCTGCACCTTCTCCATATCTTCGATCAGATTCGGATAATCTAACTTGTTGGTGATGTCAGAGAGCGGGCGACCGATGTCCGTCGCGAGGATGTTAAAGACTTCTTCGGCGCGCGTCGTATAGCGTTTGATGCGCAACTGGCGGTCGAGAAAGATCGTCCCCACATCGGTCGCCGCCAGCAGGTTCTGTAAATCGCTATTGACGTGGCTTATTTCATATATCTTCTCATTCAATTCACTGTTGACGGTCTGCAACTCTTCATTGAGCGCCTGTAATTCTTCCTTGCTGGTTTCCAACTCTTCGGAAGCGCTGCGCAACTCTTCGTTAATCGCCTGCAACTCCTCATTTGAAGCCTGCAACTCTTCGGTTGAGGTCTCGTATTGCTCAACCGTGGTGCGCAAAATACTCTTCGTCCGCTGCAGTTCATCTTCCAGATGGCGCACCAGGGCTTCCATCTCTCTGGATTCCCTGGGCACGGTGGATTCCGGCTGTTCTACAGGGGAGGCAGGCGCGTCAGGCTCTGTACGGTCATCGAAGAAAACCAGCAGATAAGCGCTTGTCATTGCAGATTGTTTGAGCCGGCGCACCGTCATTTTGACAGGTATTAGTTCGCCGTCTATTTTAATTGGAATGCGCCGGATCTCTAACTCACGCTCTTCATTCGATGCGGTAAAGAGCGCGGCGCGAAGATCAAGCCGCAAATCCGGATGCACGAGTTTGACCAGATTGCGCGAGGGTTCGCCGCCGGTTAATTGCAGAAACCGTCCGGCATTTTCCGAGATGTGAAGGACATCATAGGCCTCGTTGATGAGGACGCTGGGCGGCGCATACTGTTCGACAAGTACCTGATGCAATTCGCCGTAAGAAATGGCACGTCGAGGGGAAGCGAGATGTTCAGGACTCTTGGTCTCCGAGCGCGGCGGGACCGGGAACCTGGGCATAAACGGTTTGGCGATGGCGATCGTGTTGCGCTGGAAGATGCGCTGTTTTTTATAGATGGCTAAGAACAGGTCAGGCACAAATTCAGCCGATTCGTTTGAGCCGAGAAAGAGAAAGCCTTCCGGCCTCAGGGCGAAGTGAAGAAATTCAAGAACCTTGTCCTGCGCCTGCCGATCAAGGTAGATGAGCAGATTGCGGCAACTCACCAGGTCTATGCGCAAAAACGGCGGGTCCCGCAGGATATTGTGCGGGGCGAAGAGCACCATTTCACGAATCTCCTGTCTGACGCGGTAACGCGGCCCCTCTTTCACGAAAAAATCCCGCAAGCGCTCGGCGCTGACATCCGCCGAAATGGGTTCGGGATAGACGGCTGCGCGAGCCCGGCCGATGGATTTACTATCAATATCTGTAGCAAAGATTTGGATGCCCGGCGGCCGGTTCATCCGTTTGGCGAACTCGTGTAACAGGATGGCCAGCGAGTAGGCTTCCTCGCCGGTGGCACAACCGGGCACCCAGACGCGAATCTGGTCTGCTTCGGTCTTATTCTCAAAGATTTTCGGTATCACCCTATTTTCCAGGACGGCGAACGATTCGCCGTCGCGGAAAAAGCTGGTCACCGTAATCAACAGGTCGCGCTGAAGTTCCTGTATCTCCAATGGGTGATCAGGCAGGAACTTGAGATAATCGGTGAGTTGGTGAAAGCCGTTGACCTGCAAGCGGCGCGCGACGCGGCGCAAGACGGTTGATGGTTTATAGTTGATGAAGTCATGACCGCTGCGCAGGCGCAACAGGGTAAGAATTTCAATCAAGGCTTCAGAATCGGTCTCCTGGGAGTTCTCATCTTCCTGGGGGATTTGAATCTTGTCAGTCGTCTGTCGGATAGCGACAAGTTTTTCAGGCATTTTGGCGACCGGCAAAATGAAGTCGGCCAGGCCTTCGATAATGGCGCTGCGCGGCATCCCGTCATACTCGGCCTCTACGGGGTCCTGCACCAGCGAAATGCCGTTCTCTTCTTTAATCCACCGCAGCCCGAGCGTGCCATCGGTGCCGGTTCCCGACAACACAATGCCAATGGCTTGCCGGTGGAAAGCCTGCGCCAGGGTACGGAAAAATAGGTCAATGGTTAGCGGTTTGCCGCGCTTTTGGTGCGGCTCAATCGGTTTGATATGGCCGTCTTCCATAATTAACTGTTTCGCGGGCGGGATAAGGTAAATATGATTGGCTAAGACTTTGATGGTTTCGGTCACTTGCTGCACGGGGATCGCCGTATGACGTTGCAGGATTTCCGAAAGACTACTCTCAGGTTCGGCCGAAAGGTGGACGATGACGACAAACGCCATGCCGCTGTCGGCGGGCATGAGCGTAAAGAATTCTTTCAAGGCTTTCAGCCCGCCGGCCGAGGCGCCGATGCCGACCACCAGAAAATCATGTCCGGTCTTTTTATCGGGCGACTTCCTCTTTTTGCGTTTCTTTGATTCAGAGTCGTTTGCCATGATTCGGTTTCCAAATCTTTCGGTTCTGAAAAATGCTTTGAAAGAATGCTGCCAGGATTCGGAAGAATGGGCTTATCAAACAGCGCAAGTATAAGGCAATTCACAGGTGATGGCAAAAACCGAAGAATAAATTTGTTGAAGCGGAGTCATCGTTGCTTAGGCCGATGACTCCGGGAGTTTGTAGGACGACGAACGGCAAAATAAATGCCGGAATTTAAGCACTCAGGCGGTCGGAGCCTGCAACTTTAACTATTTTGTTGTACAGCCCTAAAAGCAGAAAAGGTGAGGCCCATTGTCCGACAAAACGGCTTTTATCGGGATTGCCGCTTAACTGGAAAAAGAGCGAAACACCCATTGCGCCAACGGCTGCCCATAGGAAAACGTCAGACGGAAGTTTGGCGGTCTGTTTTTCAATCGTGCGCGCCACCACCCCTTCCGAATGTTCTTGTGCTTCACTGCTCTGTGATTGTCTTTGTGTTGCTGTTTCAGCCATAGTTTTACCTCCTTTAAATTTTATGTATGAACGGGACACTGCTTGTCAGTATTCAATACAATAAGCAATAAAAATAATCTCCGACTTCAACAATTCAAGAGAGTGAGCATCTTATATGCCAGATGTTTTGCCGGATAGGTATATCGCTAAAAAACCGGGCGGCGTCTCAACAATGAGAGAATTTGTCAACGACGAATGCAGGTTATGGTAATGGGTTAGATTGAAATTAGGGGGATGAAATTATTTATCGGTAAAAGAACGGCGGTCTGTCGTCAGCGACAAGGTCATCTTCTGATAGGACGGAAAAGACGGATTGCGGGTTATCCGCCCCAGCCGATGGCGGGTTATCCGCCTTTTCCGTCTACTCCGAAGATAACTTTTTACTTGTCCAGAGATCACTGTTTACTGGTCGTTGGGCGGGACTTTACTTGTTTAGCGCCAACCGCTGGCCAACCTCTTTCATCCTGACCCACTACTCAGGTTATCTCTAACTTTCTATCGCCGCGTTGATGTGCTAGGTTTTTCATTTCGCAGTTAGACCGTTTTGTGGATATGTCATCATCACTTTCAAAAATTCCGCCGGGCGTGCAATACATCTTCGATACCGAGGTGCGCTTGCGGCGTTTCATTGAACGCCGCGCCATGCAGGTCTTTGACGGCTGGTCGTACGCCGAGATCGTCTTGCCGATTTTCGATTACGCAGACTTATTTGTGCTCGGCATGGGCAAAGAGCAAGCCGAGATAACCTATCGTTTCACCGGACGCGACGGCAAGCTCCTGGCCTTACGCCCCGATTTGACTTCACTCGTCGCGCGCACCATTGCGACACGATTTCGCCAGTCGCCGCGTCCGATACGCTTGTGCTATTCGGGCGAAGTCTTTCGCTGGGATGAACCGCGCGGCGGCCGGCAGTACGAGTTTCATCAAATCGGTCTGGAACACATCGGCTCAGACCGCCTTGAAGCCGATACCGAAGTCATCGTCATTGCTATTGAAGCCTTAAAGCGACTGGGGCTTGATGGTTTTACGATTACCCTGAGCCACGTAGATTTTTTCAAAGGCATCGCCGAAAACCTGGCGCTCGATGAGGCAAACAGCAAGCGTCTGCGCGAGATGATTGACCGTAAAGCCGTCGAACAACTGGACAAATTTCTTGAGCCTTATGCTGAACAGGCGGTGCGCGAAACTTTTTGCAAACTGGTCACGCTGGCCGGAAAACGCGAAATTATCAGCGAAGCGCGCGCCTTTGTCACCAATGCGAAATCTACGGCGGCGCTCGATGATTTGGAGCGCGTTTATCGTATTGCCGAAGCGTTAGAGATTGACGCATCAATTGATATTGATTTGGGCGATGTCGGCGAACTGGATTATTACACCGGGCTGACCTTTAAGATTTACGCGCCGGGACTCGGCACAGCGCTTGGTCGGGGCGGGCGTTATGACCGGTTGTTGGAAAAATTCGGAGTTGCCGAACCCGCCGTCGGTTTTTCGCTCTGTTTGGATTGGCTGGCGCAACTGCTGGCGGCAAAACTTAAAGAAGAGATTGAATCGCAAAACAAAGAAGCGGTGAAGGTAAAGACCGACGGCGATATCGTCGCGGCTTTCAAAGAGGCCAACCATTTGCGCGACAAGGGGCGCAAGATATTAATCGAGAATTCGGAATAGGAAAGTATGAAGTAGGAACGATGAATGATGAACAAGGAAAGCCAAAACAGTTCATCGTTCCTACTTCATCGTTTCTGAGCTATGAATCAACTGACCATCGCATTGGCAAAAGGACGATTGCAGGATAGAGCGCTCGAATTTTTTGCGCGTGTCGGTATTGTTGTATCGGATGCTGCGCTGGCTTCGCGCAAGCTGTTAATCAGTGATGAGAGCGGGCGCTACAATTTTATTCTGGTCAAGCCGGGCGATGTGCCGGTTTATGTTGAATACGGGGTTGCCGATGTGGGCATCTGCGGACGCGATGTTTTGATGGAATCGAATGCCGATGTTCACGAGCCTCTGGATTTAGGGTTCGGCGCGTGTCGGCTGGTGGTTGCCGGAAAGCCTGAGACTGCCAAGCGCGGTTACAATTTGCTGGCAACGGCTCGCGTGGCGACGAAATTTCCGCGCCTCACCGCGGACTATTTTCAGCAACGCGGCGTGCCGGTTGAATTGATTATCCTCTCAGGGTCGGTCGAGCTTGCGCCGGTGCTTGGACTATCGGACCACATTGTTGATTTGGTCGAAAGCGGACGAACTTTGCAAGAGAATGGCCTGGTGGTCATTGATACGATTACCGAATCCACGGCGCGCTTGATTGTCAACCGCGCCAGCTATCACTTGAAACGCACCGCCGTCGCCGAATTGATAGACACCTTGCGAAACGCCTTAAAACCATACTGAAAATTGCACGCATAAAATCCTGTTTACCCTCCGTAAGTTTTGAAATCCCTTCCGCCTGACACGATTTCATACAATAAATCAATCATACTTGTGGCACTCATCTTGCCCTTTTAATCCGCGGATGTTGGATGAGAAGTGCAAGGAGGAAAGCCAATGGCATATATAAACAAACATTCTTACAGGTTGGTGATTTTATTAATTACCAGTTTAGTTTTTACATCTTCTGCTCTAGCGGACGACAAAAAAACCGGCTCGAAAGCTAATGTTATTTTGTGGCAAGAACCCACGGATATCACTTCACGTGACCTTTATCTGGGACCCGGCGGTGAAGCCATGAAACCAAACCTCAACCACGTCGTCTTCTTAAAAGACGGAGGGCGCGGTTATTCAACGAAATACCATGTCAGAGACGGCGCAGGAAATGAATGGGTGGCCAAAATCGGTAAAGAGGCGCAATCCGATACGGTTGCCAGTCGTTTGCT
>JBIOWC010000049.1:0-9421 GCA_044868105.1 Blastocatellia bacterium | reverse complement strand
ACACCGAGATGGCCATTGCCCGTGTCGGGTAGCCAGCGCAAGGCCTCTTCAACATACGGTCTGGCTCCGGTTGCCATAGCTGCTTCCACCGACTCTGCCTTGATACGGTCGGTTGCCAAATGGGCGTGACCGGTGGGGATCAAAACTCTAAAGGTCGTTCCTTGATTGAGCGCGCTCGAAACCTCAATTGTCCCGCCGAGCAGGTGCACGAGTTCCTGCACAAGTGCCAGACCAATACCTGAGCCTTCATCGGTGCGTGCCTGCGCGCCTCGCACGCGATGAAACCGCTTGAATAGATTCGGTAATTCTTCTTGGGGAATGCCTGTGCCGGTATCGCGCACTTCGAGTTCAACATGGTCTGCGGCCCACGATAAGCGGACAACAATTTGGCCTGCAAAGGTAAATTTAAATGCATTGGAGATGAGATTCAGGACAATCTTCTCCCACATCTCCTTGTCGACAAAGACGGGTTCAGGTAGCGGCGGACAGTCAATGGTGAGCTGGAGTCCGGCGCCATCTACTGCCGAACGAAATACGCTGGCTAAATCTGCCGTGTAAGCCGCCAGATCAACTGGCTCGTAAACCGCTTCAATTCGACCGGACTCTATGCGCGAGAAATCCAGCAACGTATTGACGAGTTTCAGCAAACGCAAACTGTTGCGATGGACAAGCGATAATTGCACGCGGTCTTCAGGCGGCAGCCGACGATTGCTTTCGGCAAGGGTGTCTTCCAAAGGTCCAAGCATTAAGGTGAGCGGGGTGCGAAACTCGTGACTGACATTACTGAAAAATAGGGTTTTGGCGCGGTCGAGTTCGGCGAGCCGCTCGGCCCGCTCGCGCTCTTCCTGATAAGCCAGGGCATTACGAATAGCCGTCAGGATGTGGTCGGCAGCCAGTTCAAAAAATGCGCGATATTGATCATCGAGCGCGCGCCGCGGGCTGATACCGAATATGAGAATGCCGTCAGCGTGTTGCTGTCCGGGGCGCAGCATAGGAAGCGCTATCGCGCTGTGGGTTGGCTCAGGGTAAGGGCCGCCGGGCAAATTGCCGAACCTTTCCGCGAGATCATCCAGGATCATTACCGAAGCGCCTTTGACAACCTCAGCGAGTTGCCAGCCGGTCGTATCTTCAGCCGTCAGATCAACCATCTCAGGACTGGCAAGCGTGCCCCGCAAGAGTCCGGCAACCGATTCCAGTCTGGCGAACTTGCCATTTTGCTCAAGCCGATAGAGTAGCGCAAAGGGTACATCAATGGGATTCTCTTTAAGGGTCTGCGCCGCATTGATGCAAGCCTCTTTGGCGGTCTTGGCATCCGAGGCGCGGCGCGCCAGATCGCGAAGGGTTTTCAAGCGACGTTCACCTTGAACCCGTTCGGTGGTTTCAGCAACGACGGCGAGCATGCCGCCAACGCCGCCCGTCTCATCGCGAATCGGGCTGTAAGAGAGCGTGAAGTAACAGTTCTCCAAATAGCCATACCGGTCAAGCGGTATCAACATGTCATCCATGCTGACGGATTCACCGTTTCTGGTGCTTTCAAACAGCGGGCCGATCTGAGGCCAGGCTTCCGGGAAAATCTCTATTGCCGGCGCGCCGAGCGCCCCCGGGTGTTTGCTCGCTCCCAGAACCGGGCGATACCGATCATTGTAAAAGAAGCGGAAATCCGCTCCCCAGGCAATGACCATGGCAAAGCGCGAAGCCAGCATCAGGCTGATTGCCGTCCGCAAACTTTGGGGCCAATTTTCGACGGCGCCAAAGGGCGTCTTCGACCAATCGTGGGAACGCATCAGGCTACCCATCTCGCCGCCACCAGCGAGACAGTCATCCTTCATTGGTTCCGCCGTTCGTTCATTCATCGCGGAAAACTCCTCACGCCTAAAACGTATTGCCGACGAGCAGGGCCGCAACCACAAGGCAAACGACCGCTACGCTGATTTCTCGCAGACGTCACTACCGGGTGTTCGTGCACTGGAAAATAGCTGGGTGATGGCAGTATGGATTCTCGCCTCATCAACTGAAACTCAGAAAAGAATTTTGTAGGGATACCCGAACAAGCTTAACGGAAATAGCCCCGCCAATCTGGGATTAACTTGCGCTCATGCGCCGATTGCGAGCGAAAGCCTGTAGCCAAACCCCCATTGTAGCTTCGATTAGTTCGATGCGCTCATTCTACCTTGATTGGGATGGCAAAATCAAAGCATCGGCGGTTTAGGTGGTGTTTAACACTTCTCGGACTTTTCGCACTAGAGAATCGGGACTGAAAGGTTTCTGCAAGAGCGTAAACCCTTGCTCTAAATTGCCATTGTGAATCAAGGTGTTATCCGTATAGCCGGTGATAAAGAGAATCTTGATTCCCGGGCAGGAGGTTTTCATATGATTGACGAGTTCTACGCCGCCCATCTTCGGCATAATGATGTCGGTGACCACCAAATCAATTTGTCCTGTCTGTTGCTCACAAACTTCTATGGCTTCTTGTCCATTACTGGCTTCGATGACACGATAGCCGTTGATTTCAAGCACCCGGCGCGCCAGATTGCGTAACGCATCTTCATCTTCGACCAGCAGAATAGTCTCCGAGCCGCGAGGCGATGATTTGGTTTTTTCGGATGCGCCCGATCTTTCTGTAATGGTTGAAGAAGGCAGATAGATTTTAAACGTCGTGCCGTGTCCTTCTTCACTGTAAACCCAGATATGACCATTACTCTGTTTGATAATTCCATACACCGTTGATAGGCCAAGCCCGGTGCCTTTGCCTGGTTCTTTGGTGGTGAAAAACGGTTCAAAGATGCGCTCTTGAGTCGGTTTGCTCATGCCCATGCCATTGTCGCTTACCGTCAATAAGACATATTGTCCGGGTTTTACTTCGGCGTGACTGAGCGCATACCCTTCATCGAGTTCAACCGTTGATGTGGTAATCAACAGTTTGCCGCCTTGTGGCAAGGCATCCCGCGCGTTGACTGCGAGATTCATAATCACCTGCCCCATTTGCCCATGGTCTACTTTGACCCTCGCCAACTCCGGTTCAAGCACGGTGATCAGTTCAATATCTTCGCCAATAATCCGGCACAGCATTTTCTCCATCTCGGCAATAATCGTATTCACGTCGAGTTCTTCCAGGCGCATGACCTGCTTGCGACTAAAGGCGAGTAGTTGTCCGGTTAAAGCGGCGGCGCGCCGTCCGGCTTTTTCAATCTCTTCAATCTCTTGACGCGCCGGGTCATCGGCCGGAAAGCGCGACATCAATATGCTGCTAAAGCCGATAATGATGGTCAGCAAATTATTAAAGTCATGAGCAATTCCGCCAGCCAGTTGCCCGATGGCATCCATCTTCTGCGAATGTTGAAACTGCTCTTCCAGATGTCGGCGCTCGGTCACATCGCGATAGAGCCATAGGTGTCCCAGTTGTTGCTCGCCAATCATAATCGGGATATAGTCGCGTTCGAGGATGTTCTTATTGAGCATCAACAACTCTTCGCCGGTCACCGCTTTCCCATTACTCTGGCGCTCGCCAATTTTTTTTACGAAATTTTTCGGGCTGACGAATACCGGTTTCGCCGCTTCAAAAATCTCACTACAATTTTTGCCCACCAAATGGTGCGGGTCGTCGAGGGCAAACATCTCACAAAAGACTTTGTTGACATTCAAGACGTGATGCGCGTCATTCTCTACTAAAACCCCCATTTTCAGGCTTTCAATGAGGGTGGTGTAGAGGGCGAGATTGGCGCGAAGCGCGTCTTCAATCCGTTTGCGCTCTTCGCGTTCCTGAGCTTCCCGGAGCGCCCGACGCAAAGAAGGCACCAGGCGCGATAAACGATGCTTCAAGACATAATCGGTCGCCCCGCTTTTCAGCGTCTCAATAACCACCTCTTCGCCCAGGGTGCCGGTAATGATGAGAAAAGGAAGTTCGTAACCTTTCTCTTGGACAATCTCCATTGCCGAAATTCCATCAAAAGTTGGCAATGAATAGTCGGATAAAATGAGATCGAAGCGCTGCTGTTCAAGCGCATCTAAAAAATCTGCTCGGGTTTCAACTCGGAGAATTTCGCAGGCCAGGCCTTCTTCTTCGAGCGTTGCTTGTATCAGTTCAGTATCGAAAGGATTATCTTCAAGATGGAGGATACGTAAGGGGTTTGTCATCGAGTTGTCCTTTGCTGCGTGATCCCACTGAGATTACGCTGAGATGAAAATTAACTCGCACTGTTATTACTTGTCGGCGCAACATTCAAGATGCCCCAAAAGAGTCCCAACTCTTTGATGGCGTCTACAAATTCATGGAAGTCAACCGGTTTGACAACGTAAGCATTTACCCCCAATTCATAGCTTTCAACAATGTCGCGTTCTTCGCGTGATGACGTCAACACGACCACCGGTATGGTTTTAAAGTGGGCATCGGATTTGATTTGCTTCAGCACTTCCAGCCCATCAACCTTGGGCATCTTCAAATCAAGCAAGACGACCGTGGGATTGCCCTCGTCACGACTGGCGAAAGCGCCGCGACGATAGAGGTAATCCAACGCTTCCGCGCCATCGCGCACCACAATAACTTCGTTTGCGAGATTATGCTCGTCAAGCGCAGAAAGCGTCAGTTCAACATCGTAAGGATTATCTTCCGCCAGCAGAATTCTCTTAATCTCTCGCACCATAATTTATCCTTTCTGTTATGGGGGTATCAGCTTGCACTGGCTTGCCGTTTTCCTCGTAGGGATGATTTTCGCAATCACAGGGAAGGGAAAAATAGAAGGTCGCTCCTTGAGCCAGCCTTCCCTCGGCCCAAGTGCTGCCGCCATGCCGGTTGATAATTCGCCGGACATTGGCCAGCCCGATGCCTGTGCCTTCAAATTCATCGGCGCGATGTAAGCGTTGAAATACGCCAAACAACTTATCTATATAACGCATATCGAACCCCACGCCGTTATCGCGAATAAAAAATACCGTTCCCTTGCCGTCCTTGTGATGACTGCCGATTTCAATCAACGCGTCTTTACAAGGGCGCGTATATTTGATGGCGTTCGACAGCAAATTGGTGAGCACCAGCCTGAGCATTGCCGGGTCGGCCTGCACCTCAGGCAAAGGTTCAATCTGCCAGCGGAGCTCGCGCTCGCCGACTTCTTTGTACAAATCCCGGCGAACGTCTTCCACCAGCTTTTGCATATTGACCACCGTTTTTCGCATTTCGGCGCGTCCCATTCGGGAAAATGCCAAAAGGTCGTCAATTAAATGCCCCATCTGTTTTGCTGATTCCGAAATCACCCGCACATAACGCCGACCGTCTTCGGTAAGCGAAGCGGCGCTCTTTTTTTCGAGCAAGCTGACAAACCCGTCTATATGGCGCAGCGGCGCGCGCAAATCATGGGATACGGAATAACTGAATGATTCGAGTTCTTTGTTTGCCGCCTGGAGTTGTGCCGAATGTTGTTCGAGAACTTCATTCAGCCGTTTATTTCTTTCTTCCGCTTGTTTGCGCCCGGTGATGTCGCGCGCGACGCAAAACATCAGTTGTTCTTCGGCCACCCAGGAAGCCGACCAGAGCAGGTGAATGATGTTGCCCGTTTTGTGCAGGCAACGGGTTTCAAAACTATCAACTGAATGAACATTGAGTATGGCTTCGATAACCTCGGCGGTATTATCCAACTCTTCAGGCGAAACCACCTCAATTAACCGCCGACCGATTAATTCCTCAGGCTCGTAGCCCAGGACTTTCAAGCTTGCCGAATTGACCTTAACGAATTTTCCATCGCCATCCACCGAGCAGATGAGATCCTGCGCATTATCAACAAGGGCGCGCTCTTTGCGACTCGCTTCGGCAACCGCCATCGCCATTTGGTGAAAGACCCGATCTAAAGCGGCGATCTCATCCCTGCCGGTTAGGGGGGCCGAAAGCGTTTCGCCTCGCGCCAGGGATTGGGCATTCTCGGTTAAAATATTTAACCGAGCACTGATGCTTTGACTGAACAGGAGCACCAGCATGCCGGTCAACATGATTGCCGCCATCGTCCCGGCGACCAGCAACCAATTCAACTTCTGCCAGGATTGTTCAATGTGGGACTGCCTTTCGATATCCAATTGCCGTTCTTCAGTAATAAAGGTCTCCAATTCCTGTAGGTATTGAACCCAAACCTCACGGTTATAACTGTTCTTTACCTGTTCGGCAGCTTGCTCGGGTTTACCCTCGCGCATCAATCGTTCGATGTCAGCAAGAATCGCCAATCGTTGCTTTGCGGTTGCGGCCAGATTTTCGGCGCGTGCCGATTGCGACGAATTGTCTTTAACCAGGGTTTGAAGTTGGTTGATCGTATTCGGGATTTCCTGGGCAATTCGATAATAGGGGGCTGCCAGTGCCGGATTTCCGGTCATCACATAAGATCGCAAAACATACTGGGCATTGGGCAGGTCTCTCGATAAGCTCTCGGCTGCGGTGATGACCTCTTTGGTATGCAGATACCATTTTTGCGCCGCTTCATTCTCCGTTTTCATACGCGTGACCATCGCCACAAACAACAAGACAAATAACAGCGGGATAGAGATTAATACCATCCCTTTATAAGCAATCTTGAATTCCGACAGCCGGTAAACCGCAACCCCGATCAACCCGCTTATCAGCAAACCGAACGAGAGTTCCAGGGTCTTGGCCAGCAAAGAGTGATTTTGCGAAGTAATTGCGAAGCAGATGAAAAACAGCACCACCGCTATGGTTGCGATTGCCGGCCCCCACCGGCGCAATTCATTCCTCTTGTCCTGATGGTGTTGCCAGACATAAGCCAGCATCACGCTCCCGTAAGCCACGAAGGCGAGCGCCGTATGCGCCGCAACCTGCACCCGCATTCCAAAGAGTGATAGATTGCTGAACCCCAGCAAGGAGGCCGAGGCCGATGTCAACCCAATCCCGATGGTCATCAGTTGGCCAAGCGCAAAGAGTTGAATAACCTGTCGGCTTACTACCAACGCCAATAAGGCAACCCCGGAACAGAGAAAGCTAAACGCCGTTGAAATCGCCATCTGTCCGGGTGGTATGGCCAGTGTCGAATCCGGAGGGGTGAATATGGTTGTGCCGATTCCCAGAGATTTTCCCGTCGCGAATTGCATCAGAGCGAAGGCGCTGATGGTAATAACCAGAGCGCTGCCGATTAGCGGTAAAAGCGGGTGAGCGCGTCGTTTGATGAAGAGCCAGGCGCTTGCTGCAAGGGCAAAAAAGCAGAGCGCCGTGCTGTATGGCATCGGTGTGCCCGAAAGTAATTGAATCAGCCAACGCACCTGTAAGTGCCACCCCAGGATTACTGTCATACCCATCAACATCATGCCGATGAGGACTGCAACCGCAACAAAATCCACAAAGGAATTGCGGAAGGGCTGCTGAATAGATTTGAATTTCGAGATAGTCAATATTTTCCTCAACCTGCATTTCAGGAATAGCCATGCAGAAAGGCTTCACAGAGATTGTGAAGAAACGCAAATATGAGAATCTGGTTTTTAGGAACTATCCTATCTTTACGAAAGCTAAGATTGAATTGGGATGATTAGATTAATTCAACGCTGATTTACAAAGGGGCAATTTTCTATTACTAAATTCACGCAAAATAGTAATAGCCAAAGAATCGCATTTCAATATTATTTTTGATTCGCCTGTTCATACTGTGCATGGTCTTTCCGTTTTTTAGGGGGGCAGTGCCAATCATACGCCTTAACGGTTCAGCTATCAATTGCTCAAAAAGGAAAAAAGCCCGACCTTAGGTCGGGCAAAATTGAGAGAAATGTTAATTCCCAATTCATGACGTAAAAATAAATAAAAGCGATGCATAAAAAATAGATCGTTCGGATTTTTTTTGAGCGAGGCAACACGTCGTTGCAACTCAGAAAGGTCCGCTAGCCAGATAACGAATAAAGGTCCAAGTTGCCGTTCAATCGTAATCGGTATTGTTCAAGTCGCGCCGTCTCTTTGGCTTCCGCCAGGCGCTCGATTTCCGGGGCATAGTTAATCAAATTCAAGGCCTGAACCACCGGCATCAGCTTAACTACCTCCTTTTCGCTTAAACCGTAACCCGCCAAAAATTCCTGTTTTTCGTCTATGGATAAGTCATGCAGGGCGATAGAAAATTCCCAGTGCGGCGATAAATTCGAGGTGCAGTCTTCCCAATCAATAATCGCTGAAATTTCTCCCGCTTCATCTACAATCACATTTTTCAAACGAATGTCGCCGTGCGTAAGTGAGGGTTTGGCGCGCGAACGCGCCGCATTTTTAAGAATTGAACGTAATCGTTTAATTTTTGCCGGGGGCAGCATCTTACGTTTTTCCAGAGACCTTAGCCTCCCTTCAAGATTTAATTCTTTTTCAATGAACTCGCTCCAGGTTTCATTTCGGGATAGTTGATTGCTCGACCAATCAAAGGTGCTGCCAAAACCGGAGGTTGGTATCGAATTGATGAGCGCCGCGTATTTGCCCATCTGGCGAATAATCTCCAGGCGATTCGGATGCAAGTTTGCCTCTTTGCCGATGACCCGCCTCGATACCATATAAGGGCTGGAAACGATTTCGTTGCCGACTTCAAGAATTTCCGGAGTCGGCACCCCGACCTCACGGGCTTTTGCCATTGCCCATTGCTCTTTAATAAAGGCGTTCAAGCGGGCCGGTTCGGGACTGATGCGGACGACGAAATCGCCCTCGTTATGCGTCACTAAAAAGACGAAATTGCTTAACCCGCCGGGCAGGTGCGCAACCCGTTTAGGTTTATTTCCGAAGTGATGGGTAATGATTTGGCGCGCCATCCGCTTGGCGGCGCGAAGTTCAACGGTCGAAAATTCAGTGTTGCTCATCCCTTCAATATACCCCGCTGCAATTCTGCCAGTCGAAAAAGCAGGTCGCCAAATTCAAAAGCGGTCTTTAATTTAATGGTTTGTAGCAAACCCTTAAATTCGAGATTGGCATGACCCACGTGAATGGCCAAACCCACCCCGCTCAAAAAGCGGTCGAGTTCCGTATCGCCTGCGCCGATTGAATGATTGAGGCCAATTCCCAGGGAGGTGGCGATTTGCTCGGCTCCGAAAAGTTTGTCCACGCCCTTGCGGGTAAAAAAATTATTTCGCTTGGTATGCTGATAGGCCATTAATTTATCGGCGGCGACTTCAACCAACAGAAAAACCATACAGATTTCTTCGCTGGTCATCTGGTCATGCAACTTGGCGAATTCAACGGCGGTAACCGATGACGCACTCTTGTATTTTTCTTTAACCGGTAGGACGCGCTCCGGCACCGGTGTCCAAATGACTTCGCCAATTCGCCAATCCCTGGGGTAATAAAAAACCAGAATATCCTTAATTCCCCCATCAAGAATGCCCTTGACGATCTGCAACACATCGTCAATCTCTTGTGCGGATAAGGGAAAGGCAGCAATCTCTTCAAAGGCCAGCTCGTCTTCTTTGGTTTGCGTAA
>JBIOWC010000048.1:0-3172 GCA_044868105.1 Blastocatellia bacterium | reverse complement strand
TTGATAAAATCAAAACCAACACGCAACTCAATGCATTTATTACCGTCCCGCATTCAAAATTCACCGAAAATATTTTAAAGCAGAACAAAATCACCTATTACCTGAACGGCACGAACGCGATTCAGGTTTATGGCAATGAAGCCGGACGTTTTGCCAACGTCTTTAATATTGAAGTACGCCGTCCGATGATGTCCGGCACCCTCAATCCCCACGAAGAGCAAGCCATGCCGGTCATCCAGGAGATTATCAAACAACTCTTAAAAGGGGGTGGCAAAGGCGAGACCCTGCGCTTCAGCGTGCCCGGTCCAGGGCGCGATGGCAGCGTCGCCGCCGACCTGGTCTATCACGAAGCCATGTTGAAAAAGTTGCTCGATGAAATGGGCTATAACTCGAAAGGCGTCAACGAAGGCATGGCGATTGTTTTCGCAGAACTTGAAAAAGAGAATTTCACCGGCATCGGCATCAGTTGCGGCGGCGGCATGTGTAATGTGGCGCTGGCCTTTATGTCCATCCCGGTGATGACCTTCAGCATCAGCAAGGCCGGTGATTATATTGACCGCAGCGCCTCATCCGTCACCGGCGACGTCGCCACCCGGATTCGCATGATTAAAGAAGAAGGGCTGGATTTGTCGCGCGAGGCAGAGAACAAATATGAAAATGCGCTGCACATCTATTATGACGATGTGGTGCTCTCGCTGGTTGAATCGCTGCGCAGCGCGCTTTCTGAAACTAAAAACATGCCGGCGATGGAAAAATCCATTCCCATCGTCCTGGCCGGCGGCACGGCGGCGCCCAAAGGATTCCTGGAAAAATTCCAGAAGGCGGTTGAGCAAGACAAATTCCCGTTGCCGATTTCCGAAATCCGTATGGCGAAAGACCCGCTCACCACAACCGCTCGCGGCTGTTTGATTGCCGCGCTCTACGATGCTTAACTGGCAGTCGGCAGGCAATAGCCGGTCATCAGTGAATCGGCGGCGGCTTATTCCTTCTCTATGCCAGCCCATAAAGTAGATGGTTCATTCATCACACACCGTTTAATTCTTACTGCCAGTAACCGGTGGTCGGCAGCCGGTTACTGGCTACGGCCTGTCGACTGCCGGCTGCCGACTGCCGACTACTAGTTTGACACTGTTGCGGCGAATGCTAGAATAAAAATGCCTCGATAGGTCAAACCTCATCATTAAAGCATTGGGAGCGAGTTATGAAAATCTGTGCGGCTTGTAACGAAACCTTCAACGACGAGTTTAATTTCTGTGAACTCTGCGGCAACCAGCTACAGGTTGCGCCTGCGCCTGCTGTTGCGCAGACGGCAGTGTCGGCGCCGCGCAAAAAAATGGATTGGTCACTGCTCGGCATCGGCTTAGTGGCTTTGGCTATTTTGATTACCGTTGCCTCAATTGTCTTTTCTCCGAAAGCGCGTGTGGCTCCACCAACAACGGGCAGCAACTCTTCGCTCGCCGTCGTTACTCCGGCCCCCCTTGCGGACGATAAAGCAGCCGCGCCAACTCCGAACGCCGAAACCACCGTTGTGGTAGAAGAGGAAAAACCCAAAGAGGAATCCGAAGAAGCCAGGAAGAAAGAGAAAGAAGAGAAGGAAAAAGCCGAAAAGGATAAAGAGAAAGCCGATAAATCCGACGCCGACCCGGCAGCTACCAATCCCAAACCTGCGGACAGCGAAGCCAATCCGAAAGCCGCCAAGGCCGCGGTTCAACCGACAGCTCCTAAAGCGGCTCCTAAGGCTGAACCCGAACCGCCGAAGGTAACTGAACCCAAAGAGAAAGAAGAAGAGCGGCCGCGCGTGGTCAGCCCGCAGCCCGAAGAACCGAAGAAACAGGTAGCCGACAATAAAGACCCGAAAAAAGATGGGGACGGTAAAAAGAAAGAGGAGAAGAAAAAGAAAGGCGGCTTCTTTGGCGTATTCAAGAAAATCTTCGGTAAAGACAATTAACCATCAATCCCGGGCGCCCGGAGTTGATATGGCAATGCACTCGGCATTAGATGATTAGCCTATAATATGGAATTCAGATTATGGCTTAGGCGTAAAGAAAAGAAGGTTGAGCAGCCTTATGTTGCCGCTCCCAGTGAAGCCATGGTCAAAGAGATGGACGGCGCCGACCTCAATGATTGTTGGAAATTAGACCAGGAATGTTTTTACGACAGCGAAGCTTATGACCGCGAAACGCTCCGCTACCTGCTTTCCCATAACAAATCGGCCTGTTATAAAGTCACCACCACCGCCAATCACATGGTCGCCTTCATCATTGGCATGATTGAACCCGATAATACCGGTCACATTGTGGCGCTTGGCGTCAGCCCTTTTCATCGTCGCCGGGGCCACGCCGGAAAATTGATGGATGCCGTTGAACAGAGTTTTTTAGGTAAAGGCATCAACACCGTTCGCCTTGAAGTTCGCACCTCAAATCAAGCGGCGCAACACCTCTATCTGAAACTCGGCTACAAAATTCTCCGTCGCATGCCACGTTATTATTCAAGCGGCGATGATGGTTATTTGATGGTCAAGAACTTTTAGCCCCTTTCACCCTCGGTTGCGTTCTCAATCGTTAACCTCAATTCGTTCATAAATTCATGACCTGTTCTGAAAAGCAAGATTCGCCGCAGCCTTTAATCAGCGTCATCATTCCGACCTATAACAGCGCCCCATTTATTACTGAATCTATTCAAAGCGTCCTCAGGCAAAGCTTGCGCGATTTTGAACTCATTGTGGTTGATGACGGGTCAACCGATGACACCGAAGCCGTTCTCGCGCCATTTAAGGATTCGCTGCGCTACTTCAAAAAAGCCAACGGCGGGCCGTCGGCGGCGCGCAATCTGGGCATCAAAAACGCGAGAGGACGGTTTATCGCTTTTTTAGACGCCGACGATTTCTGGGCGCCGGATAAACTGGAACTGCAAATCGCCCATTTCCAGGCGCACCCGGAGTACGGCGTGGTCTTTACGGGTTCTTTGCGGTTTGACGCAACCGGCGTTTTAGATAGTAATGTGCAACCGGGGCGCGAAGTGCCTACCGGCATGATATTCGACAAAATTTTGCTGGAGCATTTCATCGCCATGCCTTCGGTGATGGTCAGGCGCAGTTGTTTGGAGGCGGTCGGGCTCTTTGATGAAAGCTTGATCGGTAATGAAGACTTCAACTTTTATCTGCGGCTGGCAA
>JBIOWC010000047.1:0-12034 GCA_044868105.1 Blastocatellia bacterium | reverse complement strand
GGCGCGCTGATTACCGGTTAGCTTGACCCGGCCGGCCGGCGCGAGGTGGTTCAGTAAAATGTAAGGATTAATCTGATTTTGAGGAGCCCTCGCGTTATGGAAGTATTCGTAGATTTTGGATTGTTTGAACTCCTGGCAGCCGCCGGTCTGGCTGTCGTAACCAGAAAAATTTATACCCGACCGCGGTTGGGTTTGGCGTGTTTGGGGCTCAGTCTTATCGCCCCCTTCGCGCTGGTATTTGTCGCTCATGAAGGTTGGGGGCGCTGGCTTGCGGTTATCTGTTTAGTCACCGCCCTGGTGAACGCGTCGCTGATTTTTTCACTCATCCGGCGGGGGCATTTAATGACGCTGTTGCTTGAACAGTCCACCGCGCCGCCGGCTGCGAAATAAACGCCTTCAACCAACCTGGTCACCGGCGCGCCTCATCTACAAAAAACAAAAGCGGCTCAAAGATGGCTGAGCCGCTTTTGCTAACCTTTGATTTAAGGGGAGCGCTGAAATTATTTTTTCGAGGTCGCTCGGCTAGGGTCAGTTGTCGGTTGACGCAGGTTCTGCGAATCCAGGGTGTAATCCACAAAGCCAATCATCATTTCATCGTAAGTCGGGTCGCCAAACCGCACCGCCTTGGTGGCATCGGGGTTGTATTTGTTCTTTGTCGAATTATCGAAATGCGCCACCACAACGATCTTCGTCCCCTTGGGTACGGCTTTGGGATTTTTGAGGTAATAATTGGTCTGCCAGTTGAAACTGTAATTCGGTACATGAATCAACACCTCTGAACGTCCGTCCGGGTAATAGGCGGTCATCTTCATATCTTTGCCGCGTACGTGCATATGCGGCATCAATCCGTAAATATGGGCGTCCTCTTTGAAGGTATAACAGGCATTGACTTCATGATTTGCCGCGCCGGCCGGAATCTGAAAATGATAATTGGTCACCATCTCTGTATGCAGTTCTTTGACGGGCGGCTCTTTGGCGAAATAGAGACCGACGCTGGAGCGGTCTTTTTCAATCTTGCCGGTGGTTCTCGAATAGTGCATCTGCAAGGTGATGGTTGCGCCTTTAACAATCTTTTTCGCGGCGCCCGCCGGCCAAATGAAGACATCGCTGCCGGGCGCTTCGCCGCCTAAAAATCCTGATGAGTTATCTCTCACAGTGCCGTCAAGAAAGATGCCGGCGCCGCCTTCGGGAGTCGAACATCCATCATCAAAAACCGGCGCATCGGCTTTGGCGCGAATCAGGGAACCATCCTGGTAGATGACCAGTTTTTTCCGCATATTTTCAATCGCTTCTTTCGTCGGCTTAAAGGGATTGTTATCCATTTTCATTTGCGGCGGATTCACAAAAGCGATGATGTGATGAACGATTTTGCGATTGCCGGGAATAGATTCGACGGCCTGCACCCATTTATCTTCGGTAAAATTGGTTGGAATCTGTATGTACACATACTCATCCGGCCCCTGTGCCGACAGCGTATATTCATTGGGCATGGTCAAGATGACATCGGGTTTGCCGTTACGCCATTGGTCGTTAAACTCAGGGGCTTTCGGTAAATCTTTCGGGTCGCCTTCTTTGGCGCCACCATCTACCCAGGCGGCAATGGTCTCAACCTCGGTTGGCGACAGGCGGCGGTCATTCGCCCATTCGCCGTGCGCCGGGTCAGCGTGCCAGGGTGGCATCTCTTTTGATACCACCTTTTCCTTGATTGAACGCGCCCACGGGCGAACATCCTTGTAGCTCGTTAATGCAAAAGGCGCCATATCGCCAGCGCGATGGCAGACGACACAGTTTTCGTTAAAAATTTTCGCTACGTCTTTCGTGTAGGTGACATTCTTTAATTTCGTATTGTTGGCGCTGGTATTGACGTTCGCAAAAAAGAACGCGGCAACCAGCAAGGCAACCAAGCCGAAAGTCCATCTTTTCATCTGCAGGTGCTCCTTATTAAGCGTGTTTAGGGTAATCGCAACTGACTACGAAAAATACCACAACTCAGGTTTCATATAAATTGAATTTGATTCAGGTTTTATTACTTAAAGCCTGAAGCTGAGAGCAGGTCTTGGTTCATTCGACCTGAATAGGAATGATTCCAGATAGAATACTTCACGCTAGGAGCGTGGCCGGCCGCGCTCCCAGTGTGGAGTCTCATCTTCTCTCTTGTTTATTCATGGGGTTTAGTTCGTTCAGGCAAGCGTTTCACGAAAAAACTCGCCAGCCAAACGAATGCTTTCATCGGCGGCGGCGCGTTCACTGTGCGGGCTGTGTTTGCCTTCTTCAATGAGGCGAATCGGAGTATGCGGTAATTGTTGCTGAACGGCGCTTAATTCATCAGGCTCTGTGCGCGGGTCGAGTTTGCCGTGAATGAAGAGGGCTTTGGTTTTGAGTTCCGCAAGTCGGCCGTCATACAAATCCTGTTTGGGGTGTTCGGCCTGGTCGGCCAGCTTTAACCAGGCGATGCCATTCATCTCAATCAACTTCAGCCAATAATCTTCGCCGTGTTCCTGCGAGAGAATATCCACGACTCGTTCACCAAGCAGCTGCGGGTCATTCATCATGGTTTCAAAAAAGCCGCGTGAGCCAGGTTTGACCCGGTAGTAATGAAAGGCTTCAAGAATGAGACCGTGAAAGCGTTCCGGTTGCATCAGCGCCATCCAAATCGCAATCACCGACCCATCGCTATGCCCCCACAAAAAGGCGCGGTCAATGCCCAGCGCATCCAAAAACCCGATCATCTCGTGGGCGGCGCGGCGATGAAAATCCATATCCATGGTGTCAAGGCGCTCGGACTGACCATAGCCTGAGCGGTCGGGAATTAATATTCTATAGTCATCCGCAAAAGCGCCAATCGGTTTATCGAATGGATAAATTTCATAACCCCAACCGCCATGCATAAAGAGCAGCGGCACGCCGCTGCCCGCTTCACGATAGTGCAAGCGAACCGCTCTTCTTTTCGCCAGCGGCGACTCGTCAATTGTGATAAATGGCAAGCGCGTGTCCTAGGGTTTCTTTTTCGGGAATGGGAGCTTTACGCCGCCCGGTAAACTGACCCCGCTGTTATTGATGACATTGCGCAAATCCGGCGGCAGATAACTTTGCATACGATAGGAAAGCCCGCTGTTTTGCAAGGCCTTCAAAGCCGCTTTGAGCGTCGGGTCATAATCGCGGGCTTCGGTTTCATGTCCTTTGCCGGCGGCGGCAATCTCTTTGCCCTCTTCGCCACCGACCTTTTGCCCTTTTTCAGTATAGAGCGCCGACAGCGCCAGATGATTGCCGGCCATCTCGCCCGAATTGTTGGTCTCCGTGCGATAACCCGTCGCGATATTGTATTCGTGAATGGCCTGATCGGTATTGCCCATCGCGTGATAACAATAAGCCAGCTCCCTGTGCGCTTCGTAATAATCGGGGCGCAGTTCGACGGCTTTATTGAGTTGTGTAAGGGCTTGTTGATATTGCTTCATCAACCGATAGCTGTACCCGACGCCGAAATAAGCTTCCGCTTCATTGGGGGCAATCGTTGAAGCGCGCACAAACGCCGTGACGGCTTTCGGCCGGTCTTTTTCTTCAAGCAGGTTTGCATACCCCAACGCCAGTTGCGCTTCGGCAAGCTCCGGGGCTTTTTGCGCAGCAAATTCCGCGGTTTTGATGGCCTCTTTACGCGCCTCTTTCTGTTTAATCGCTTTATCGGGGCGCGGATTCATAGATTGGTCTTGACCCACCTCCAAATCGGCGGCCCACAAACTCAAGGCTCTAGCGTAACGCGCCATCACATTGACGTTATCGGGGAACTTCGTGGTTGCCGTGGTGAGCAAATCAACTGCATCGCGATTGCGGCCCGCTGCCATATAAACTTTTGCCAGTCGCTCATAAATGGCAACCGAATTGGCGTCCTCTCTAAGCGCCTGTTCATAAGAAGCGAGCGCCTGCGGCATCAAGCCTTGCGCTTCAAACTTCACACCCTTTTCATAGCTGGCATTGGTCGCCAAGGCCTTGAGCGTAATCATCACCTCTTGTTGGACGCCGGGGATAACCGTAATTTTTGTCTCTGTCGGTTGAAAGCCCTGACGTTCGGCGCGAACGGTGTAGGCGCCCTGCGCCAGTTCTTTTTGAATGCGGCCTGCGCCGGCGGCCTCGCCATTGATGGTAAGGCTAGCGTCTTCGGGCGAAGCCACGAGCGTCACGGCGCCTTTATCGGTCATCGGCTGAACCGCTTTAGCGAGCGCCGCAACTTTGACAATAATCATGGTGCCGCGCACATCGGTTGCCACCATGGTTGGCGTTTGTTCAACTTCATACTTGGCGCGTTGCTGAAAATCGCTCGACCATTTGCGAACATTCTCGCGCAAATAAGCGGCAAGGTTTCCGGCTTCGACTCGCCCATCCGGGCGATTGGCAAGCTCTTTGACCCCTGCAAGAATGTAATAAGTGAACACGCCGTGTTCGAGTTTCGCGTCCTCATAAGCGCGTTCGCCGATCTGGCAGGCATAAAAGACAATCGAAGTCGGCGGCGGTAAATCCGCCGGGCGATTTTCATTCGGCACAATGCGAATGCCGCGCGTCATCACATCGGTCATGGTATTGCCTTTGATGCCGCGACCCGGAAACGGGTCTTCGCGACAGGCATCCAGGAAGATAGTAAATTGCGAAGCTTTCAAAGCGCTCAGGTGACGCGATAATTCGCCGAGTTCGAGTCCCGTGCGTTCCAGCGCCTCTTTTGATGAAGCATCAATATCTACCGGCAGAAAGTAACTCTTTGCCTGGGTGCCGAGGCCACGCGCAATGCCGTGTCCGGCTAAAAAGATGATGACCTGATGATTGGCTTGCACACGCGGCAACAGGTACTGGTCAATGGCTGCGAGAATATTTTGTTTGGTCGCTTTCGCCTCGCCCGGCCCGTCATCGGTAAGCAAGCGAATGTGGTCATCACGAAAGTTTGCCGTCTTGACGAGCAAATCTTTAATGGCGCGGGCGTCCTGATTCGGGAAACCGAGTTTTTGAATCTGCCCGGGATATTGACTGACCCCAACGATCAACGCCCACTGGTCCTCGGCGCCGGGCGCGGGGGTTGCCGCCGGCGGTTTCGCGTCACTCTTGCCGGCCGGAGGCGGCGATTTTTCCGGTTGCGAGGCGGGCTGATTCTTTTTCGGTTGATTGGTTTTCGGTCTCTGTTTCTGTTGAGCAAAGGCTGAATCAAATTGGGCAATCGTCAATAAGGCTAATAATAGATAGAAAATTATACGTCGCATATTACCTACCAAAGAAATGGATACCTGATGGTGAGATTGTATTCAGGCTGTTTGTACTACAATCAAGTTGATATGGTAAGCTCTGTATCGGTCAGCGTCAATATGCTGAATAAATCCAATGGCCGCGAATAATCAAAACCAAAATCGCGAAAAAATTTTTCTGGCGTTGCAAAAAGAGGTGGTGAGTTGCACGCGCTGTGTGCGGCTGGTGGCCTGGCGCGAGCAGGTTGCTATAGAAAAAGTCAAACGCTTTCAAGAGCAAGCCTATTGGGGCAAGCCGGTGCCGAGTTTCGGTGATTTGCACTCTCGCCTGCTCATTGTCGGGCTGGCGCCCGCAGCCCATGGCGGCAATCGCACAGGGCGCATGTTTACCGGCGATAGAAGCGGCGATTGGCTCTATCGCGCGCTTTATCGTGCGGGATTTGCCAATCAACCAACCGCCGTCAGTCGCGATGATGGTTTACAACTGAACGATTGTTACATTACGGCGATGGCGCATTGCGCGCCGCCCGAGAATAAGCCCACCCCGGAAGAGATTCAAAATTGCCGCCCGTTTCTACTTCGCGAGTTGGCCGCCTTCAATCGCTTGCGGGTCGTTGTGGCGCTCGGTCAGTTGGCCTATAAAGCAACCCTTGAAGCATTCAAAACGCTTGATAGCAATGCAAAATTTACAGCGACCAAATTCGCGCACGGCGCCGAGTGCCGGTTGTCGAGTCACCTGACGCTCATTGCGTCCTATCATCCGAGTCAACAAAACACCTTCACCGGAAAATTGACCGAAGCGATGCTCGACGACATCTTTCATCGGGCGCGCACGCTTATCGGCGAATAATCTTTATTAAGCGTTTGGGCAGGAAAAATGGCGGGTGATTTTAATTACAAAATCACCCGCCGGAGTATTATTGAGGTTGGTTTTTAGCTTTCTTAAGAGGTTTTTTCACTTTAACGATTTGGAAATTTCGAGCGCTCATATCCTGTCCGGTTCCGCGTGGACCGTAAACCACGACGCGGATACGAAAGGCTTTGCCCTTGACGTTCGGCACAACCCAATCGAGGCTGGTGATGAAAGTCAGGCTGTTGACGATGTCTGTCCAGGTCAGACCGCCATCCATTGAATAGGCCACATCGGTACGGCCAAGCCCGGTTCCGGTTGCCGTCCAGCGAATAGTATAGGTTGAATTGCCGTCAATCACTTCACCGCCATCCGGAGTAATCATATTGACGACAGGATCTTGAAAGGTGCTGGTTACCGTGATGATGGTCTGTGCCGTCGCCGTCGCTCCGCCGGCATCCGTCACCTTGCAACGCGCTGTAAAGACGCCCACCGTCTGGTAGATGTGCGAAGGATTTATTGTTGATGAAATCACCCCATCACCAAAGTCCCAGGCATAGGTGAGCGCCTGGCCTTCGGGGTCAGTGGCATTGGTGTTAAAGACGACATTCAAGGGCGCTGTGCCACTTGTCGGGGTTGCCGTAACACTTACACTCGGCGGCTGATTGATTGTGCCGCCACCGCTGTTAACGGTGATGGTCATTTGTGTCGAAGCCGTTAAGCCGCCGGCGTCGGTCACCGTGCAGCGCGCCGTAAAGACCCCGGTCGTTTGATAAAGGTGCGACGGGTTGGCGACAGCTGAAACCAACCCATCACCAAATTGCCAGGCGTAGGTGAGCGTTTGACCTTCCGGGTCTACGGCATTCGAGGTGAAGGCGACATTAAGCGGCGCCGTGCCGGTGGTCGGCGTGGCATTGATACTCACACTTGGCGGTTGATTGACCGTGCCGTTTGCCATCTTTTCATGAGCGCCGATATCAAAGGCAGCGCCCTGCGGACGGGCATGCATTTCATAATCGAAAGGGTTTTCCAGTAACTCGCCGCCATCAATTGCCGGGCTACCGGCAAACGGCTGACAGAGGTGAGCTTCGTCAAGCATCGGGTTATTCACCGATGAGCGCGCGTCAACTCCCATACCGACTTGCCATTCGGCAAAACTTTCCCAATAAAAAGTCTGCGCCGGCGATTCAAATGAAAAGCGATACATCCCGCCGGCCGGTTTGTAATAGATGTTCGAGTTGGACACAAACCCCTCGCCCGGATTGATGACGAAAAACAACGGGCGCCCGCTGTTAACGACAACAATGTTATTTTTGAATTTTGCCTGACGCGCCGGAATGTCGCGTGAATTGTTGACGCAATACAAGCCCCCGTGAAAGGTCTTTGCGACATCAACTAAGGTGTTGTTTTCAAAGCGCACATTCGAGCCCGAATAGGTTCCCACACCCGAACCCGCTGTGGAGATGACCACATTGTTGCGGCACACCGAGTCCAAGCATTCATAGACGGTGCCGTCGCGCATAAACTCTTCATCGGTATCTTGCCCTAAGAGGATGCCGTCGTGACCGCAACGTTCAACGCGATTGCGCTCGATGACGCCATTGCGCGCCCCGCCTTTTAAGTACAAGCCGCAGGTCGCAATATCGTGAACATAGTTATCGCGAATCGTCACGCCGACAGAGCCGATGGAGTCAACGCCTTCGGCATTGGACGCATCGCGCACCCCGGACGGTCCGATTTCACATTTTTCGATGAGCAGGTTGTCGGCGTTGAAGGTCTTGATGCAATCGCGTCCGCTACCGCCGATTTTTGCGTTTCGCACCACACAGTTCAGATTGGATTCAATCTTTAAAGCGTAGTAATAACCGCCGCGCACTTCGATATTCATGAGGGATTGATTGTCAGCCACCAGAAACAGAACATAGGGCAGATTGGTTTCATCGGCGGTGCTGGCGGTAATGATGGCGTTCTCTCCGGGATAAGAAGAGATTGAAATTCCGGCTTTATCAATCCAGATAAAGCGCGTGTGTGTATAAGTGCCGCCGCGCATATAAATGGTATCGCCCGGCGCGGCCAGTTCGTGCGCTTTCTTGAGCGTTGCCAGCGGCGCGCTGATGCTGCCGGGATTGCCGTCATTTCCGGTTGTCGAAACATACAGGATAGCGGCGTTGGCTTGGGCAACGCTCGCGAAGAAAATTGTTAAAAATGCAAAGAACAAAAAAACTTTTTTATGGTTATCCATCTCTCATTTAACCCCAATACGCCTTTTCGAAGGCGCACGCTCGCACACGGCTTGCGGGTAAAAGCCGTTGTGTCATGAGCTATCGGCTTAGGGACTTCCTGCTTAACTTATTGGGTGAGATGGAATCTTTGGGGTGGGACTCATCTCACTTCGGTAGCCAGACATCCTTTAAGAGATTTTGGATTACCGCTGCAGGCTGGAAACCGATGAACCGTAGGTATTCATTATTGAATTAGCGTAATCCACTGCACGCGGTAGCCTCTCTGGTTCCGAGAATCCAAAATCCAAAATCTAAAATCTAAAATTCGTTTTAAAGGCCTTAGCTTTGCGACCCAGGATCGCTCCTGGTGTGCCTTTTCGGTGAAACGAAACGTGTGCCTTCTCAGGTGTGGGCTAAGGACAGGCTAACAACCCGAGAGCCTCACACGCCTTGCGCAAATTGGTAACAGAATGTGAAGGGGTTTTCATCCCTGTCAAAGGAGTAAGGCGGTTGCTTCAACAATCTGGGGAATGCCGATTTGCACAAGTTAAATTTTGAAAGAGCATTTATTTAGTTACTCTTCTTCAAAGAACGGTCAAGCACTTTCAAGCTTGTGTTACGACCATTGAAAAGTCATTGTGACTTTTCACAATTTGATAATTGCAAGCATTGTGCCGCCCGAACGGGTTAATAAAATTGCAAATTTTGAAGCGCATAATTTGCAAATATTCGCTGATGAAATTTTTAAATTTGTGCGGGTGGGCTTGGCTGGTGAAAAAATCGCAACGTGACGAACCCGGTTGAACGTGTATAATTATTTCTCGTTTTCAACTTCAAATTTTTAAGGAATAGATATGGCAAAAGCGAAAAATCCAGATGAACCAAGCGACAAAAAACCGGCTGCAAAAAAATCTTCGGCCGCTAAAAAAGACTCGCCCGAAGCAGTAACTGCAAAAAAGCGCGCCGCCAATAACAAGGGCGGGGCTGAAGAATCCGCATCAGCCGCTACGGAAGCGACGGTTGATCAAGTTGAAACTAAAGTTAAAGAAGCCAAGCCGTCGGCTCCGGAAATCAGCACCTACGAAGGGGTGCCGCTGCCCGCGGTGAGCGGCAAAGCCGGCGTGCTGGGCGGCGCGCGAGACCGGGGCGGCAAACCCGAAGATAAACTCGCGCTGCCGGTCGGCAAACATTTCACTTATGAGCGCGTGCGCAGTCTCAATCCCAAGAGTTTTTATTGCGCTATGCGCTGGGACTATAAAATCTTGAACAAAAGCCCGGAAGAGGCCAAGCGTTGGTGGGCAAATAAAAAGCTCGTGGTAACGAATCCCGCGAATGGAAACCGCGTCGTGGTGCGCGCCGTTGATTTCGGCCCGCATGAAAATACCGGCTTAACCATTAGTCTATCGCCGGGCGCGCTTGAAGCCCTCGGTTTAGAGCTCGGCGATGAAGTCGAAATTGACTTCGCTGACCAGAAGGCGCCGACGGGAGTGATTGAGCCGTAGCTGGCACACGGCAAGCTGCTAGCCGGTAATCGGTGAATGATTAAGATTGGGGGAAGGGCCCAGTTCAATTACCGACGACGGGCTGCTGGCTGTCGCCTACTGGCAACCGACTACCGAAACCTATGAAAAGATATCCGGCATACGATCCGCCAGAATATTTGAACTGGCAAGCTGATGCGGCAATCCTCGAAGCCTACCGAGCGACGATTGACCGCGACGCCGCCCGGCGCGAATTAATCCGCGCCCTTACGCCCGCCGCGCATCTGGCGCTTTATGAAGGCTTGTTGCGCAATCGCCTGCACGATATTGCGTTGAAGCGTTGGGTCAAGCAAGGGGTGATTTCAAAAGCCTGGCTGGGCACCGGCGAAGAGGCTACGACCATCGGCGCGGTTCACGCGCTCAATCGCTCAACGGAAAGCGATGGCCGGGCAACCGATTTTGTCGCGCCGATGATTCGCAACGCCGGCGCTTGTCACGAGATGGGCATGAGCCTTGCCGATATGTTTCGCGGCTATCTGGGCACCGCCGATTCGCCGACGCGCGGACGCGATTTGCACATTGGCGATTTCACGCATGGGGTCATCGCGCCGGTCAGTCCCGTCGGCGACATTATTGCCGTGACCGCGGGGGTGGCGCTCTCATTCAAGTTGAAAGGCGAGCCGCGGGTGGCGATGACCTGGATTGGCGACGGTTCGACAAAATCCGGAGTCTTTCACGAAGCCATGAATTTTTGCGCCGTGCAACGCCTACCGATGATTGTGATTATCCAAAATAATCAGGTGGCGCTCGGCACCCGCTTAGACCAACATCATCGCAGCGATTTTGCCGAGTGGCACGAGGCCTATGGCGTGCCGGGTTTGGTGTTTGATGGCAACCATGTGCTTGACGCTTACGCGGCCGCAAAGATTGCCGCTCACGCTTGTCGAAAGGGCGACGGTCCCTTTCTACTGGTCAGCGAAACCTTTCGCATGGGCGGGCACGCCACCCACGATGAACGCGAAGCCCGCGCCACCTTTGAGGCGCAACTTTTTGACTATTGGGGCAAACGCGACCCTATTGCTTTATATGAAAGCTATTTGATTGACGGGACGCTCGATTTAGAAAACGGTCGGCGGCAACGGCGCAGCGCAGGGATGCGCGAACGCAATGAAGCCCTGCTGCGCCAGGCTGAAGCGCGCGTTTTAAATGAAATTGAGCAAGCCGAGCAAGAGGCGCTAGTCAGCGCCAAGACGCGCCTGCCGATTCCTGAATCCGCCAGTGAAGGTGTTTACCGCGAAGCGAAAAGCGATGCCGGTCGAAAATTCAAATCCACGGCTGCGGATTAGCGAGAGGCTTAATGGGCAGCGAACGGGCAAAGCCGGTGCAGGAAACCGGCTCTCCCTGACCGTGGGAAAACCATCTTTGAACATATTTGAGGAAAACCTACGGAGTTGTATATTTAATTTTCGAGTAACCGTGTTATGAAGAAAAGCATCGTCCCCATTTTAATTATTCCTTTATTGCTCGTATGCGCTTTGGCCGCGCAAAAGGGTAAAGGCGCGGCCAAAAAACCGGCCGCCAAACGCACGACTACGCAACCCAAACCGACAACCCCTGCGCCAACCACCAACATGCCGCGCGTCCTGGGCGCCAACATCGCCATTACCACAAAAGACGGAAACAATATCGCCGGCACGCTGGTGGATTTAACGGCTTACAGTGTTCGCATTAAATCAAACGGTCTTGAATCAACCCTGGCGCTGGAAACGGTTGCAGCAATTTCCTTCGATGCAACGGGGACAGTTCAAGCGCCGCCCTCCGTGCCGCTCAGTGATACGTTTACCAAAAGTTTGAATGCCGCATTCAACGCTTTTCAAATCATGGCATCCGAGACCAAGAGCGGTTCCGATTATACGGATTACGGCAAACAACTCAGCGAACTGCGGCGCAATATCGAAACTTTTATTCAACGCTATAGTTCTTCCGAGAACTCAAAAGAGACGCAAATCGTATCGCTTTTATCCGGGGCGATAATAGATTACACTTGGGCGCGGACGATATGGACATTGAAATTAGGGGGCGATGGGACGGTTGGCGAAGCGGATAATCCGGTGATGACCGATACGCTGGCGCTCTACCCGGATTTGCGCGCCGCGACGGCCAATGGCAACCGTTTTTCAGCAGATAAGTTAATCGGTAGCCTTTGGAAGCGCGCTAATGATAAAGTTGAACGGGCACGTTCGATGATGAATCGCTAGC
>JBIOWC010000046.1:0-13448 GCA_044868105.1 Blastocatellia bacterium | reverse complement strand
TTCCCGAGATCAACGGCGATCATCTGAGCCTCATCACCGAGCAGCGCCGCGCCAAGGGCTGGCAGGGCGCGATTGTCACCAATCCCAATTGCTCAACCATCGGACTGGTGATGGCGCTGGCGCCGATTCATCAGGCATTTGGTGTAAAGCGCGCGATTGTCACAACCATGCAGGCGCTTTCAGGGGCGGGCTATCCAGGACTATCAGCAATTGATATGCTGGGCAACGTCAATCCCTTTATCGGTGGTGAAGAAGACAAAGTTGAAACCGAACCCTTAAAAATTATGGGCGCGATTGATGGCGACAGGATTCGTTTCGCCGAATGTAAAATCAGCGCCCACACCAATCGCGTCTTTGTCGAAGACGGGCATATGGAATGCGTTTCCGTAGAGCTTGAAAAGAAAGCTTCGCCTGAACAGGTTGCCGACGTGCTGGCGAATTTCCGGTCGCTGCCGCAGGAGTTGAAACTGCCCTTTGCGCCGGCGCAACCGGTCATCGTTACGAGCGAACGCGACCGCCCGCAACCGCGATTTGACCGCGACGCGGGTGACGGGATGAGCGCCGTCGTCGGGCGCATACGCCCTTGCCCGGTCTTTGATATTCGTTTCGTTGTGCTATCGCATAACACCATTCGCGGCGCCGCCGGCGCGGCAATCCTGAATGCGGAGATCATGAAAGCGCAGGGACTTCTCGAATCGTAGCCAGCCGATGGTAGTCGGCAGCCGGTTTTCGGCGCTGACTTCTACCGGCTGGCTACCGGCTACCGACTATGATAGTAATGAAATTTGGCGGCACTTCCGTCGAAGATGCCTGTTGCATTGAACGAGTCGCAGAGATTGTCAGCGCGCGCGCGGCGCTCAGTCCCACGGTTGTCGTTTCGGCGATGGGCAAGACGACGCGTAAGCTTTTGCAAGCCGCAGAAGCGTCGGCGGCGGGCGACGCGAAGACCACGCTGGCGGTGGTTGCCGATTTGAAAGCGCGACACGCGAGCGAAGCGCGACAGTTGATTAAAAATCAATGGGGGGCATTCGATTTAATTGAGCAATATTTTTCGGAGTTGAAAAAATTGCTCGAAGGTCTGGCTATTTTAGGCGAAGTGCCGCCGCGCGGTTTGGATAAAATTCTCGCTTACGGGGAATTGCTCTCATCGGCAATCGTGGCCGATGCGCTTGCCGAACGCGGGGTGAAGACGAAATTACTGGATGCGCGAGACCTCATCAAAACCGATGAACGATTCGGCGGCGCATCGCCGATTTTTGAAATCACCAACCCGAAACTGCAGGCAGCCATTGTGCCGCTTGCCGAAGAGAACACCGTCGCCGTGATGCAAGGCTTCATCGGTTCGACGCGGGAAGGGGCGACCACAACCCTCGGTTTTGAAGGTTCCGATTATACGGCGGCAATCATCGGCGCCGCGGTAAACGCTGATGATATTCAAATCTGGAAAGATGTTTCGGGTTTGATGACTTGCGACCCGCGTATTTATAAAGGGGCAAAAACGGTCAAAGCCTGTTCGTTTAACGAAGCGGCGGCGCTCACTTATTTCGGCGCCAAGGTTTTGCACCCGAAGGCGATTCATCCGGCGGCACGGAAAAATATTCCGGTGCATATTTATAATTCCAAAGCCCCCGAAGCGCCCGGCACGGAAATCAGAGAAAGCGCGCCGCCCTGTGCGAATGCGATTAAATCCATTACCTATAAACGTCCGGTGACGATTATCCATGCGACGATTGAAATGATTGGCGAAGAAGAGCAAATATTTTTGCCCGAAGATTCTTTGAAAGCCGTTATTAATGAAATGATCAAACGTCGAGTTGTGCCCTTAATCACTGCGGTGTCGGGTTTGAATATGGCTTTTGCCGTTGACCAGACGGCCATCAGTGAGGCGACCGAGCGCGATTTGCTTGCCGAGTTGTCAAAGTTTACGAGCCCCGGCATTGAACATGATAAAGCGATTGTTTCCTTAGTCGGCACCGAGTTAAGAGGGGATGCGACGCTTGCCGGCCGCGTATTCAAAGCGCTTGAAATTGTCGAGGTCAACGCCATTTTGCATGGTTCGTCGCCGATTATGATGAACATCGTCGTTGCTGCAAGCGATGTTGAAACGGTCATTCCTAAATTGCACGAAGTTTTTTTCAGCCAACTCGATGCTCAGGTTTTTGAGTCTTAACTCTTTCAACCTGAACTTAAATTTGATTTCAAAAAGTGGGTATAAATTGATGCGGTATTCCAATAAAGGTTTTCGATTGATTCTCATTACCTTCATGCTCTGTGCGGTGGCGTTTGCCCAATCGGGGCGAAAAATCGCCGGGGGGTCGCGCGGCTCATCAAGCGGTTCCTCTACAACCCGCCGTCCGGCTTCTACGGAGCCGCCTGAAGAGGTCGTCGAGCCTCCGACTCCGGTTACGCCTGCGCCAGCTAAACCCTCAGCGCCTACGGATAATGCGTCGCCGAAACCTGTCGCCGTAAAAAATACCTGGCAAGGCCTTACGCCGCTACGCTCAACAACTGCTGATGTCGCGCGTCTGTTTGGTGAATCGGTGGATGCGCCCGACAGCTCATTAGTCGGCCCTTACAAAGTTGAAGATGGAGAGGTGACCTTTTCATATTTGACGCCGAGCCTTGCCAAAATGTATCGCGCGCCGGCTTCGCTGGCGAACAAAGTATTTACGATTTATTTGAAACCGGCAGGAGCGCTATTCCGCTCGGATTTGAAATTTAACCGCACCTTCAAAGTGTGCCAGGAGCAAGATGTAACCGGTTATTATTATCTGCTCAGCGATACCGGGGTTGCTTACCAAATTAAACGCGGCACCGAACAGGTTGAAACCATCATCTTTCAACCATCGCGCCTTGAAGTGCGCAAACTGTCGGTCAATACCGAATGCGTCTTTTGATTTGTCGGGAGGTTGTATGTTTCGCAAATCGTTCATCATATTTTTAGTTCTCTTTATGGGGCTTGCTTCAATGGTTGAAGCGAAAAAGCCGTCTGCTCAAACGCCGACCTGGAAGCGTTATATCCCTGCGCCGGAGCGCAAAGCGATTTTCGATAAAGCCAGTCGCGGCACCGGGCTGGTCGCCAAATTTCGCGGCGGCGTGAGCGCCAAAGTTTTGTGGGTAACCGATGAAGTGGTGCGCGCGCTGGTTTCCGAAATGGTGGATAAAGGGCAACTCGGCATCAAGGAAGCCGATTGGGAATATTTCGATATGCGACCCGAAAAGCATTATCTGTTTTATCTGTTTGTGAAATCGGATAAGAAAAACCCCTGGGAGGCTTTAGATAAAAAAGCCTTCACCCTCTACAAAGAACACGATGCGGCAAATCGCATCACCGATGCCGAAGTTTTTGATGCCAATTTCAAAGCCCCGCTCAGAGCAGCGCTGGCCGGCGAGTTTGAAGTGAATAAGGGCAAACAATATGTGGTGATGGTGCCGAGAAAAAATTCGAGCGGCAAACCCCTCATTGCAGATTTAAATGAGGAAGCGAGCGCCATGTTTTCGATTCAAGGTAAGGAAGTGATGTTGAAATTTTCTATCAAAGAACTCGTGAAGGATGTAAAAGAGCTGTAATTCTCAACTGGTCTTGCCAAACCCGGTTTGGCGCAATCCTGGTGAATTATGCTACTTGCTGATACGCTTCTTCAAAACCGTTATCGCATTGTGCGCCTGTTAAAGCGGGGCGGAATGGGTGCCGTTTATGAAGCGCTTGACCACCGGCTCAACCGCACCGTCGCTCTGAAAGAGACGCTTGCAGATACCGAAGAATTGCTGAAAGCTTTTGAACGGGAAGCCAACCTGCTGGCGATTCTGGAACACTCCTCTCTTCCCAAAGTCACGGACCATTTTGTCGATGGCGATGGTCAATATCTGATTATGGATTTCATCCCCGGCAATGATCTGGGAATGACGTTGAAAGAGAGAAACCATCCGTTTGCGAGCGCAGAAGTTCTCAGATGGGCGGATGAACTGCTTGACGTGCTTGAATATTTGCACACTTACGAGCCGCGCATCATTCATCGCGATATCAAACCGGCTAATCTTAAGCTCTCCGCTCAAGGCAAAATTATTCTCCTCGATTTCGGTTTGGCGAAAAGCTCATCGCAAATCTCTCACACGATTAAAAGCATCAGTGTGTCGGGATATACGCCAAATTATGCTTCGCTTGAGCAAATCCAGGGCGAAGGCACCAACGCACTCAGCGACCTCTATTCGCTGGCGGCAACCTTGTATAGCCTGCTGACGGGTGAACTGCCTACGGATGCGTTGAAACGCGCCACGGCTATTTTTAATGACCAGCCTGACCCCTTGCCCGCAATCCGGGAACGGGTGCCGGGGTTGACCGAGCAGGCGGCGGCAATCTTGACGCAGGCCTTATCCCTGAAACCGGCGATGCGCCCGCAGAGCGCCGCTCAGATGCGCGCCGCCCTTCGCGATAGCGCGGCACATTTGCAGACCGGCGAGTTGGTTGATGATGAAGCGACCGTCGTTCGCCCGCCAGGTAACAATGCCGGATCAAGGGCAGCCAGACGGATTGAAATCGAGATTCCTTCATCGGGGCAACCCACCTTCCCGCCGCCTGTGCCACCAACGACGTTTCCGGGCTACCCCACTGTCGCAACCACCGCTGGCGCAGTACCGACTGTGCCGCAAGCGCCGGGCGATGCGGTTCCCTCGCCAGTTGTTAGAAATGAAACCAGCAGCAATGACCGGTGGCTTGCAGCCGCAGGCGTTATTCTCTTCCTGCTATTTTCGGTCGGATTTTACGCCATCTACCGCGCCTTGAAGGTCGGGCGCACGGCAGCGGTAAATTCAAGCGTCAACAATTTGTCGGAAACTTCAGTGCAAAATCCGGCGACGCCAAACCGTAACGCCGCGCTGCCCGCTATTCCCTTGCCACCGCCGCACATCAACGCTCAGCATTGGGAAGCCCTGTATCCGTGGCTTTCAGCGAAAAGCGGTTTCCGACTCGCTGAAGAAGCGGATTGCACAAACCGAGAGGGATTAGCCGACTATCGCGCCACCAACGGCAAAGATTTTCAGCCCTATTACCTTGCCAAAGATTTTAATCAAGACGGCAGAACGGATTTTGCGGTTGCTCTTGTGAACCGAACGAAAGGCCAGCAACCGTTCGCCATCGCCATTTTCAACGGACCTTTCAATGCAGGCGAAAAGCGTACGCCATCATTTTATGAAGAGGGTTTTGATTTGCGCGACGGCGGTTTGGCATTTGGCTTCGGCGAACCGAAAAGGAATTTATTAATCGCAACCCCTTACCTGCCGACAGACGCGTTCATCTTTTTTGAGCCGCGTGGCAATGGCTATGTTCCCAAGGGTACGGAAGAAGAGTTTGAAGAAGGGATGATCATACCGGAAGGTGAGCATGCGGTTGCCCCGCTTGATAAATCGCCGCCTCAGAATCGGGGAAGTAACATCGTTCGCGGAGGAAGAAAAGGCGACAGCGGACGCATCGTCGTAAGACAGTAGCTGACAGACAGCAGGTGAGCGGACTGACGAAGTTCATCAATCTGTAAGGTAGCAGGTAAGCGATAGAAACAGGTTTAACGATATGAAAATTGCATTACTGGGATATGGCAAAATGGGGCGCATGATTGAAGAGGCGGCGGCGCGCCATCAGCTTGATGTCGCCTGCATCCTTGATCCGGTCGCAGGAAATCGTGGCGAACTATCGAGCGCCGATGTGTGCATCGATTTCACCCAACCCGACGCCGTGATGGATAACGTCAAACTGTGCGCCAGCGCGAAAAAGCCCGTCGTCGTTGGCACCACCGGATGGTACGACAAAGTTGACGCGGTCCGCGCTATCGTTGAAGCGGGTGACATCGGCTTGATTTACGGCTCGAATTTCAGCATCGGCGTAAACCTCATGTTTAAGCTGGTGCAACGCGCCGGGGAGTTATTCAAAAGCTTTGATATGTATGACCCGTTTCTGGAAGAAGCGCACCACAGATTTAAGTTGGATGCGCCATCAGGCACAGGGCTCTCGCTAAAAAAAATACTTGAGCGCGAACTGGAACGCGCCGTGCCGACGGCGAGCATACGCGCCGGTTATATCCCCGGCACGCACACCATTGGATTTGATTCGGAAGTTGATACGTTAACGATTACTCACACGGCGCGCAGCCGGGCAGGGTTTGCCGAAGGCGCCATCGTCGCCGCCAAGTGGATTGCGGCGCGCAAAGGTTTTCATGAATTTTCGCAAATTTTAGATATTTGAGTTGAGGTTTTACGTCACTCAACGGTTTGATGAAATGGGAAATGGAAAACGACTATGGACATAAATAATCTGAGAGGCTGCGGAACGGCGCTGGTGACGCCGTTCAAAAAGGATTTATCGATTGACGAAGAGGCGCTCGGCCGTTTCGTTGAATGGCAGATTTCGGAGGGCATCAATTTTCTGGTGCCCTGCGGAACGACTGGCGAAACGCCAACGTTGAAAAACGGTGAACAAAAACGCGTCGTCGAAATCGTTTTGGAAGTCGCCAACCATCGCGTGCCGGTGATTGCCGGCGCCGGCGGTTACGACACGGCAGCGATTATCGAAAAAGCCCGTGAATACGAGCGCCTGGGCGCCAGCGGGCTGCTATCGGTTACGCCTTATTACAACAAACCCGGTCAGGAAGGTCTGTATCAACACTTTCGCGCCATCGCTGAAAACACCGGTTTGCCGATAATCGTTTACAACGTGCCGCCGCGCACCAATGTCAATCTATTGCCCGATACGTTGATGCGTATTGCTGAACTCCCGAACATCGTTGGCGTCAAAGAAGCGTCGGGCGATATTTCGCAGATCACTGAAATTGCGCTTCGGATGCCGAAAGATTTCCTGCTGCTTTCGGGTGATGATTCGATGACCTTGCCGCTCATTGCGGTCGGCGGTTGCGGGTTGATTTCCGTTGCCTCGAATGAAATTCCGCGACCGATGACTGAACTGACGAAAGCTTGCAATACGGGCGACCTGAATGAAGCGCGCCGCTTGAACGCTGAACTCATGCCCATGATGAAGGCGAACTTCATTGAGACCAGTCCGGCTCCGGTAAAAGCCGCGCTGGCAATGATGGGCAAAATCGAAGAGACCGCGCGGTTGCCAATTGTGCCCGTCAGCGATGCGACAAGAGAGCGGCTTCGCCAGGTACTGGTTGATTTGAAATTGATTTAATGAGGGCAAATTCGAAATGGAATTAGCTGAACAGATTCAAAGCCTATTTGAAAACCCGCCCGCTGAATTTAGCGAAGAACATTACGCCCTGTTCGATGAGTTCAAAGGGGTGCTCAATCGCGGCGAAGCGCGTGCTGCTGAAAAAGTTGATAGCAACTGGCGCGTCAATTTCTGGGTCAAACAAGGCATCCTGCTGGGCTTTCGCCTGGGTCGCATGGAAAATTTTTCCACCAACAACCTGTTTCGCTTTTACGATAAACACACCTACCCGCTTAAACGCCTCACCCTTGATGACGGGGTTCGCATCGTGCCGGGCGGCTCTTCGATTCGTGACGGTTGTTTTATGGCTCGCGGCGTGACCTGTATGCCGCCGATGTATGTCAACGCCGGAGCTTATGTTGACGAAGGCACCATGATTGATTCGCACGCTCTGGTCGGTTCGTGCGCGCAAGTCGGCAAGCGCGTTCACATTTCAGCCGCTGCGCAAATCGGCGGCGTCCTTGAACCGATTGGTTCGCTGCCGGTCATCATCGAAGACGACGTATTGATTGGCGGCAATTGCGGCGTCTATGAAGGCGCGCTTATCAGAGAACGTGCCGTGCTCGCCGCCGGGACCATCCTCACGGGCGGCACTCCGGTTTATGATTTGGTCAACGACCGGTTCTATCGTAAAACCGAAGACGCGCCGCTAGAAATCCCTGCGGGTGCGGTCGTCGTTCCCGGTTCGCGCGCCGTCACCAAAGGCAAAGGTGAAGAGCTTGGGCTTTCCGTCTATATGCCCATCATCGTGAAATACCGCGATGAAAAGACCGATGCTTCGGTGAAGCTCGAAGACTTTTTAAGATAACCCACTCAGGCTTATGAAGAAATTGGTTTATGAGGAAATCCACCCGTTGACTCAAAGCGAGGTAGAAACCGCTATCGAACAAAATAATCCTGCTGAATTACTCTACGTTCCGATTGCTGTTTCACTTTACGAAGCAGAATTGGCGTTTGCTGAAGATGTTTGTATCAGACTGGCAGCACATGAGCATTTCAATGTTCGTGGCAACGCAATATTAGGCTTCGGTCACCTGGCGCGCCGTTTCAAGAGACTCAGTGATGAAAATGTAATCAGACCTATAATTGAGAAAGCTCTAAAAGACATTAATGCCTTTGTGCAAGGACAAGCCGAGAGCGCAGCAGATGATCTAGAGACTTTCATGGGGTGGAGGGTTGAAAGACCAATATCTCCGTGAAGTCTGAAGGTTTTTTACTGAATGCCGACGAAATGCCTGACCGAATATCCTTAAAATTGGTTTCGGCTTTTTTGGTCGAAGCAATCATTTCGCTTTTTTAACCTTGAGTCGTCTCCAGGTAAGGCAACAGAAAGTTCAAACTAATCCGCCAGGCGTGCGTACTTCTATGCACATTCAAAGTAACCGGAGCTGGAACGTGAAAAAAAGATTACCTGTCTTATTGTTATTGCTTATTCATTGCGCCGTATTTATCTCGCCATCGGTACAGGCGCAAAATCAAGCGCCGTCAGAAAGCTTGGCGCTTACCGGCGCAAAGATTTATACCGAGCCATCGGCCAAACCAATCCCTTCCGGTGTGGTGTTAATCCGTAACGGTAAGATTGTTGCGGTTGGCGACAGTAAAAAAATCAAAATTCCGAAAGACAGCCGGGTTCTCGATTGCAAAGGGCTGACGCTGACTGCCGGTTTCTGGAATAGCCACGTCCATTTTACCGAAGAAAAATGGCAGAATGCGGCGCAGCTTCCGGCCGAACGAATCGCGCAACAGATGCAAGAGATGCTGACGCGCTACGGCTTTGCGCACGTACTCGATACCGGCTCGGTTCCTGAAAATACCCTCGCCTTACGACGGCGTATAGAAAAAGAGAATATCGCCGCGCCGGCCATTCGCCAGGCCGGCGGTTCGTTCGTGGCTCGCGACGGCACGCCTTTTTATTTAGACCCGCTTAAACTTCCTGAGCTTTCAACGCCCGAGCAGGCAACGAAGATGGTCAACCAGGTTCTCGCTCTCGGCCTTGAGGGCATCAAAATATTTGCTGCCTCTCCCAAGCGCGGCAAACCGCCCATTGTTATGCCGCTCGACATCGCCAAAGCTGTGGTTGCAGCGGCGCACGCGCAAGGCAAATTCGTTGTTGCTCATCCGACCAACAACGCCGGCGTTGAAGTGGTTATCGGCGCCGGCGTCGATATACTGGCGCACACCACGCCAGACGGCGGCGAGGTCTGGAACGAGGAGATGGTGAAACGCCTCAAAGCTCACCGCGTTGCTTTAATTCCGACCTTGCGACTCTGGCGCTTCGAGCTTGAACGCTTTGGCGCTTCTGCTGAAGTAACGACGAAATTTATCAACACCGCCTTGCAGCAACTCGGCGCTTATTCACAAGCGGGCGGCGAGATTCTCTTCGGCACAGATGTCGGCTATATGAGCATCTACTCGACGGCCGACGAATACGAGTTGATGAACAAAGCGGGAATGAGTTTTGGGCAGATACTCACCGCTTTAACCACGGCTCCCGCCACCCGCTTCGGCGCCAGCCAACAGACGGGGAAAATCGCCGTCGGTATGGACGCGGATATTGTGGTGCTCGCCGCCGACCCTGCGGTTGATGTCAAAGCCCTGGCGAATGTCCGATACACGCTTCGCCAAGGGAAGATTATTTACGAACTCAAATAATGCCCGGAGCAGTTAAGGATTGAATATGACCTTCACGGGTCTGGTCGTCTTTGCGAAAGCCTGGTGTCTTGATAGTTAATTGTCGGGGTTTTTTAGGCCTCTCATTAGCATAGAGCTCTGGATAACCCCGGAACGCTAAATCTTCTGAGCCGTAACGAATATTTCACTATGACTTTTATTCCCGCCGACCGAATTAAAAATGTGCAAAAGAGTGCGACGCGCCGGCTCTATGATGCCGCGCCGCCGGGTTCGATTAATCTGGGATTAGGCGAGCCGGACTTTTTCACGCCTGAAGTGATTCGCAACGAAGCCAGGCGCGTGATTGATGCGGAACGCCTCGGTTATACGCCCAACGCCGGACTCGCGGCTTTGCGCGAAAAAGTTGCTGCCTATCATAGCGAAGGCTTGAAACAGGCTCTCACAGCCGATTCCGTGTGCATCACCACGGGCGCGGAAGAAGCGCTCTTTGCGGTGATGATGACGCTACTGAATCCCGGCGACGAAGCCGCGCTGCCCGACCCCAGTTTCAGCGCGTATGCGACAATTGCCGAAATCAGTGGCGCGCGCGTCGTCCCTTACGCGCTGCCGGCCACGAAAGGCTTTCAATTTGACCGCGCCGAGTTTGCCGGTTCGCTATCCGATAAAACCAAACTGGCGTTGATTGTCTCGCCATCAAATCCGACGAGCCGCGTGATTTCGCTCGATGATTTGCAGTTCATCGCTGATACGCTGCGCGGTTCAAATGTATATGTGATTGCCGATGAAATTTATCGCGAGCTTTATTTCACGGATGAACGCCCGCCATCCCTCTCTGCGGTTTACGACAAAACCATCATCATTTCGGGCCTATCGAAGATGATGAGCATGACGGGCTGGCGACTCGGCTGGGCCGTTGGTGATGTGGAAGTCATTCGCTACGCCACGGTGATGCATCAATACATTTCGTCGTGCGCTTCGGCGGTCTCGCAAAAAGCGGCGCTCGCCGCGTTCAGCGATGCAGGTCGCGCGGCGACAAAAATGATGCGCGATGAACTCAAACATCGCCGCCAGGTCATCACTCAGGCAATCGAACGCGAACTCGGCTTGCCTTATGTTGTCGGCGAAGGCGCGTACTATGTGATGCTCGACGTTTCAGCGTTCGGTGAAGCCGAAGAGGTGGCGCTGCGTCTTCTGGAAGAGCGCGTTATTACGGTGCCTGGCGACGCCTTTGGTCGCGAAGGTCGCGGCTATCTGCGACTCTCGTTTTCAATCGCCCCTGAGCTTATCGAAGAAGCTGTCCGGCGCCTTGCCAAAGGCTTGTTTAATCGTTAGGCGTGAGCGGTTGAATAAGACTAGGGGACTTACACCCCCACAAACATTTCTACTCGAATGCCGCCGAGGTGCGCCGCCGTCGCCAAACCTTGAACTCCTTGCCAAAGTGGTAATTCAAAAGGCAGGCGATGATGAGGGTGATGAGTTTGATGTGAACGCTGATTTTCGTGAACAGGTGTGCGAACAATTAAATCGTCAATTGTTCGCAACCGAGTCAGGAGATTTTCAGCACCTCGATGAATGGCAAACATCGTATCAAAACTATTTCAAGAACAGTGACTGACCAAGCCAATCCACCGCTTTAACAATTTTCTTCCAATCCTTTCAGAGAACACCCTGCTTTAAACTGGCATTGCAATTGCACGTTTCAATGTCGTACCGAATTGCAAATCCAAAGAGTATGGTTGAAGGACGGTTAGAGTTCGGCAGTCTTTTTAAGCCCTGACCGGCCTTCAAGCTCACGACCCTCAAGCTATTTCGCAACTCGGTTTTGAAATGACCAATAAAGGAGATTTTAAGATGGAGAAAAATCTAACTAATCTGAAAGTAGCCATTCTGGTAGAGAATGGCTTTGAACAAGTAGAACTTACGGCGCCGAAAAAAGCCTTGGAAGAGGCCGGGGCAACGGCGCAAATCGTTTCGCCCGCCGGACCTAAAGTGAAGGGTTGGCAACATACAGAGTGGGGCGACGAATTTCCGGTAGATGTGGCGCTTGACGAAGCCCGCGCGCAAGATTTCGACGCGCTGCTGCTGCCGGGTGGCGTCATTAACCCCGACAAACTTCGCATTAATCCGCGCGCTATTTCGTTTATTAAAGAGTTTTTTGACGCGGGCAAACCGGTGGCGGCCATCTGCCATGGCCCTTGGACATTGATTGATGCAGGGCAGGCGCAAGGTCGCACGATTACCTCTTGGCCCTCAATTAAAACCGACTTAATCAACGCCGGGGCGAAGTGGGTAGACCGCGAAGTCGTCAATGAAAATGGCCTGGTCACCAGCCGCAAACCGGATGACATTCCGGCATTCAATCGCGAGATGATTGCGCTCTTTGGCGAGCAGGTAAATCGCCAAACCAAATCTGCTAAACCGACCGACAGAAGGTAACTTTTTCAGGGTTTGTGTGAAGATATTACCGTGCACCAGGCAACTATTGATTCATTGTTGCCTGGTGCACGGTATGCATCGCGTTGCAATAAATAAACAACACAATTGTTTTGCGACCATCAATCTCGCATCACAACTCGCGAAGTTTGATGTCCTGTGTACATTGCCAGACGCCTTGCTGGTCTTTGGTAAGCGGGCGGATGGAAAAGATGCTTTCATCTTGCGCGGCGCGTTCGCGTGTACGCGCATCAATAAACTCGTCGCCTTCAAAAAGAATTTCAAAAACTTTCTCTTTGTGCCCTGGCGCATTGACGACGTAATGAATGTGCGCGGGGATGCGCTCGTTTGGGTAATGTCCTGGTTTGATGGTGCTGTACTGGTAACGACCCTCGGCGTCGGTGCGCATATAACCTTTGAGTCGCGGATTGCGATTGTCGTTGGTTTCCGAATAGTAGCCTTTGACATCTGTGTGATAGACATAAACCGAGACGCCCATCAGCGGTTTGCCGTCTGCACCAACAACCTTTCCGGTGACCCTGAGGCGCTCGCCCGGTTCATCTTTTCCGGCAATCGTAATTATGGACGACGCGTCTTGCCTGGCGGTTTGCGGCGTTTGCCCTGCGTAACAAAACGACTGGAGCAGGAGAAAAACCGTCATCAATGTATTGGTAACCTTCATATCATAGTCTCCAACCCGGATGAATTTTTAGCTGGGAAAATTTTTACAGGTTTTCAGGAAGCGCTTTCTAGTTACTGTTGAAATCCAAAGTTCGCGCGAAAAATTGCAGCACGCGAGTCTCCATGCGCTCGCGGATTTTGTTGCCGTGGTCACCTCCGGCATAGACCTCAAAGGTATGCGGAATATTCCGTTCGGCAAGTTTCTGAGAAAACTTTCGGCTCGTCAGGCGAATGTGCGAGAAGTCTTCGTTCTCCCCGTAATCAATAAACAGGCCTCGCAGTTTCATTAGGTTGGTTTTATATTCATCCACCATATGCACAGGCATTTTCGCCAGCCATTTCCCGAAGGCCTTTACATTGGGCAATAGTCGCCCGTCTTGCAAGTGAAGCGGATAATCAACAAAGAATGGCGGCTGCTCCGAGTTAGGTGAGAAAGCGGCTGACAAGGCCACATAGACCAGCATCCAGAACTCCTCAAGCGTTTCAG
>JBIOWC010000045.1:0-9523 GCA_044868105.1 Blastocatellia bacterium | reverse complement strand
AGGCGTTGGCTCGGTGAGGGTAGGTTGTCCTTTTAGCTTTAAGACCCTGATGGTCGTCAAAGACCGGTGAAACGGGAGCTGTTCCAGCAAGCTTAATAATATTATCTATGCTTTGCCTTCTGAGTTGCTCACTTGCTCCTCTCGAAAGTCCGACGACAGCTGATAAATGCCCTAAATCTTTCGCAGTAGGTAAACAGTGTAACGGATCACTTGTTTCATTTCCTTCATCGTCTAACCAAGGATAGCCCAAGAATTCGCATCCTTTACAACGATGATTTACATGCCACTCCAAATCTTGCCAAGGTTTATTTAGTAAGGCCGGAAGTTCTTCGTTAAAAAAGCGCCTCAAGCGAGAGCCAAACACTTCAACTGTTGCTATTTCTAAATCCTCTTCTAATGCCGTTGCTAATTCTTGGTCGGTCGGTTGATGGCCTATATTTTTCCATTGCAATAATTGTTTAGCAATATGAGACGCTTCATGAGAGCCAGGCCACACGGCAGGAACAGCCGAAACTACAAACTTGTCGTCTAAATTATTATCGATCAACCAAGCTGATAGCGACATAGAGTAATAAACTACTTCCGCGAAATAATGTGCGCCTGGCTCTGATGCAAGCTTAATATCAATCACTCGTAATTTCGTGCGAGTATCATTGGTGTTCAACTGGTACGTTGTCCCGTCTGGTTGTACAGCGAACAGGTATGGATTTTTTTCGTCATCTACTTCTTCATCGACGCCACGAAAGTCATAGGGCAGCACCTGTACAATATCTGGGCGTCCTTCGCTAAGATCTACGAGGTCGCCATAATAATCAACAATATCTACTAGCCCAACTGCGGATCTAAAAGTTGGTGTATCGCCACGAAAAGTTGCCTCAACAATGAATTGGTTGGGTTTGATGTTCGGTAAATCCTGCATTAGATCACGTGGGGCAGGCGGCTTATCTGGGGGAGCAGGATTAACAAGGATGTTGTCGTCACCAAATATTGCTTGTAGCTCGCTGACTCTTTTACTTTGGTATTCATAGCCCGCCTTACCCGTAAAGCCAAGAGCAGTACGACCTTTTTGACGAGGCGGCATATTATTGTTTTTTCGTTCAACATCGCCATATAGAGTTAAAACGAACTGCCGCTCACAGCTATTACGAAGATAAAGTGATAGAGACTTCTTTCCTAAATTGGGCATAGCTGACAACCTCTTTGCTGATTTAGATACCGCTAATCGAACTTGAGTGGAACAAGGTCAACACCAATAGCACTTCGTCCAAGCTCGCGGGCTATTCGTAAGGTCGTTCCCGATCCCATAAAAGGATCAAGGACTGTGCCCGGCTGCGGTTCAGCATTACACTTACAACGATTCCAGCCGACGTGTCGCTTAGGTGCGAAGGTAAACTCGCGAAAATATCCGCCAAGAACAGATTTGGCTTCCTCGGCTAATTTTAGAATTTCGACTTTGTTTTTATTTGCTCCGTTTTGTAATTGGCGTCCCTTTCCTGCATCAGATATTCCAACCGCGCGGACGGCGGCTATATGTTCTTTCGTCAAGTTGGAATTTCTATATATTTTCATCGCCCGACGTGCTTGCGGGCGAGTTTCATCCAACTGCATCGATGACCTTAATTTTCGAGTATATGCCGTTCCACATTTTGGGCATACCTTCTCTGGGCAGGTAACGATAATAGCACGACGAGCCAATTCTGCTGGAAACGGTGCGATGTGATTGCTTGAGCTAGGAGATTGATCAATAGCCCAAACATCTCCTGGATTAGATGATTGCCCAAGGTACTCCTTCAAAGCGTATAGGTCAAAGAAAAAATCTTTCCTTCTACTTAAATGGTAAAGGAATTCGTACCGACTGGCTAAGCGGTTATGATTTGGCTCTGGGATACCACGATCTTTTGCCCATATTATTCTATTAGCAATTATCCACCCCTGTTCGCGTAAAGCTATTTCAAATAGAGACGGAATACCGACAAGTGTGCCCTTTCTATAAACGTCACTGATATTAATTATTAAAGAACCATGGGGTCGTAGAAGTTGTTCCCAACTACTAATTGCTATTATCAAAGACTGAATGTATTTATCAACAGTTTTTTCTTGCCCGATCTGTTTTCTATGACCATAATCTCGGCACTGCCAATAAGGCGGAGAAGTCAGAATACAGTCTATTGAATTTTGCTTAATCAAGCCGTCAAGTTTACGAGCGTCAGTTTTAAGAGTCTGTGTGAAATTTGCTTTTTTTGTCATCTTTCCTTTTCAATAGATCAATTCCGTGTAGAAGAGTTATGTAATCCGGTGCGCTTAGATTTTAGCTGAGAACCTACTGTTCGACTTCACTGCTATATAACTTTGAAAAGAGCGTACTCCTCTATACAGTAAGATTCTCATAGTGTCAATAAATGCAACCTTATTCACTATTTGAGAAACTACAGGATGTGATGTTTCAAATTGCGCGTTCTTGGAACAGCCGCGCCCCTGCCATCCGAGTTAATATTCCGACGGCAATAAAATTGTCGTTGCCGACCTATCTGCCTCAGTAATTACCCAAATTTTCACATCCTTGCTGGTGTGATAAGCCGAGAATATTCGCAGTCGCCTTTCTACTGAAAAGTCATTCTCTCGCTTATCTTCTTCGCTAAGGTCACCCCAATCACCGCTCTGATGAAGATTTAATAAATCCCCTGCACCTTGTCCGGCCTCGCTCAATGCCTCTATTGCTCCGGGCGTGGCGTAAGTTTGACCAAGTGGGAAAAGTGACTTGGTTGATGTGTCTTCGATTGTGTTGATCATTTGCGAATCCTTTCTGCGCGTGCTGGCAATGCGCGCCCCTGCTGTTGGCTATCGTTTCAAAATTGCCTATACGTGCGCTTCGTGTCGTCATTGCGCAGCACTTCGCGCTTGTGCATCCACATTTCGTCACGCGGCAAAATATTTTCGTGACAAGTTCGGCACTGGCTGGCATCGTCACGCATTAGCGGCTTGCCACAGTCGAAGCAGAAACCTTGGAGCGGTTCACTTTCAATTTGCCGCATAAGCTTTCGTTTCTTGCGGCTAACCGAAACCATCAAGCAAAGGTCTTCCAGCTGTGAAACTGTCAATACTTCAACAGGCTTGCTGTGATAGTGTCGGATGAGGCGTTCAGCTTCCCGTCTTTCTTCATCAGATTTGCCGAAAAGGAAAGCTATTAATTTCTCTCTATCGGTTTGTGGTTGTGTTGCGCTCATAATTATTCCCCTTTATGAAAAGGGCAAACCCGAATGTTGCCCCTTTACTCTGTCATCGCGCATAGTTCGCTAGGTAGAAAGCCCTATCCATCGCGAATGCGGGATGGGTGTTAACGTTTTTCAGATTGACCGACCAAGTGCGCGTCATCGCTGACAGGGAGCCGCCCAACTTGCCCCACGTTTTGAAGTCGCCATTCGCTTGATGAAAAGAGCGATGACAGGCTTTATGCGTGGGTTCGGTTTCGATTCCCCCATTGCTGCGATAGATCGGGTGATGGTGTTCAATCGGTTGATGTGCGGCAATTGGCTCTTTGCAGAGATAGCAGATTGTCATACCGCTATCCCTTCGTAAGCCTCGCCCTTATCAAGTGGAGAATAGTTGCCCGTCCAGTCCTTCAAACGCTCCTGCTCGGCTTCCCAGGCTCTCTGGTCTTCCTCTGACCAATCAGCATAGGCAAGCTCTGCTTCGCGTTCCTGAGCGATTTCAAGCATTACATCGTTGAAATCCTCTTCACTAACCGCGTTCAAATCTTCACAATTGATTTTGCAATCAAAAGAGTCGTAATATGTCATTGATAGTTCTTTCTCGTCAGTCTGATCACTGACGCGAAATGGGGCTTGTGGTGTTGACGCACTGCAAGCCCTTCTAACTTTTATAACTCCGATTGCATCAAACGCCGCCTACTCTTTCATTCGGCCACGTTGCCTACCCGCAATCACAAACACAGCAATAAAAACTAGACTCCATGATTACTTCGGCTGAATTTTCAAATACCAAATTAGTTGCTAATTGACAACTATTATACGGATTCTGAAAACCATGTCAAGAAAATAGTTGTTGACTGACAACTATTTATTCGACTATCCTTCGTCTATTATGGCATCAACACTTAAAAACTTTTTATCTGTTACCGAAGCGGCTGAACTTCTTGGAGTAACACGCCAGCAAGTGCTTAAACTGATTAACTCCGGTACGCTCAAGGCTGAGAAGTTGGGAATCGTTTATGCTGTGAGCGCCGACAGTGTAAAGAACTACGAGGCGAAGGACCGCAAGCCAGGCAGGCCGCCTTCCAAAAAATCGAAACGCATTGTGGAAAGTTGATTGGGGGGTGGAGAACGCACCCCTTCTCGCTGTATGTCTAATTAACTTTCAAACTACGATGTAACTCTTTTCCCGATTTCCATTCCCCAAAAATTTCATGGAAAAATTTTGAGGATTTTTTGTTGGTGCGAAGTGGTATTGATGTGGATTCGACGTATGCCGAATGGTTAGTTTAACGCACATCAAACGTAAGTTAATTGTAACGCCACAATCGCATTTATCATATTGATACTAAATAATTACGTAGCGATATAGTTCTAAAAGCCTCTCCATTAAATGAATTCGCGGGATGAAGTATTCGACAATCCGACACACTATTATTATGTCGAGTTGTCGAATCCTTTCCCTTATCGACAAATCCCTTTGACTATTGGGTCAAACTGAACCGTTTGGTTGAACTATTGATGATTCGACATTCGACTCGATATAAGGCTGTCGAGGTGTCGAATCCTGATTGGCGGCTTCTTTGACTAAGTATATACCTTTTCGCGGTCGATATAATGCACCGATTTTAACGGCATCCTTCAAGCGTCTATCAATGGTACGCCTTTCCACATCGGCGAATCTTGCGTAAACGTCGGCGGTCTTCACTTCACCGCTTTGCTCAAATATGTACTGCACGACATCAGCAGTCGTCAAAGTTGATTCTGCTTCATTCGGATTTTCATCGCATCGTTCAAACCACCTTTCGGCGGGATTGAGGCGATACACCGCATCCTCTACGTATGAGCCTTTCGACTTTGGGACACTGAGCGTTATATATCCCTTACCTCTCGTTAAATCCCTTTCGAGGTTGATGGTCGTAGAAGACATCCCACCGAAGGCACTAGCACCTCTCGCTCGATAAGACTTCTCACTGGATTGATTTTCATTCGCCTTACCAATGTGATGGCTAAACAGGAGACAGCAATTCAGTTCGATTGCAAGTTTTCTGAGTTTCTTCATTATCCGGGTGATTTCCGAATTGCTATTTTCATCGAAGACATTAAAGGCTGCGCTGAAGGTGTCGATCACAATAACATCGGCATCATGTTTCGATGCTCGTTCCTCTAGCCAGGCGAAATGGCGTTCATTACTAAGATCGAGTGGCAGTTCATCAATCTCGGCATCACTGGTAATCAGGACAAAGTTTTCAAGTCCTTCGTCACCCATACCATTCAGCATAGTTTTAATGTCACGTTGTAACTTACCCGGCGGAGTCTCGAAATCAGCGTACAGAATCCTTCTCTGTTGCGTGTCGGTCAGTAGATCGAAAAATGGATAGCCATTCGCCATGCTTAAACAAAGATTTAGTAATAAGGTTGTCTTCCCGGCATTCGTCACTGCTGCAAGCTGTGCCACTTCGCCGCGACTTACACAACTTAAAATATATTCCGGTTGAGGCAAAACAGCCTCAAGGAATGTTGGAAGGTCGTAAAAACCTGTCGGGGGATATGTTATTGTCATAAACTCCTTTCGTTCAATTCATGCATTTGCGCAACCTGTATATGGTTGCACAAACGCACGAATCTTTTAATTTTGACTAAAATGGGAATTTCTCCCAAAGTTCCGGCTCGCAATGTTCTCGGCAGACTTGTTTAAGCAAATATAAATCGTCTGGCTGGATTATTGCTGCGTCGTCGTGGTCTTCGATACGCCGCTTTACTCTGTTAAATACAATAGCAACACCTTTCGTGAGCGATGCTAGTGCTTTAGGGGTTATCTGAATTGCATTCACGCAATCTTTTGCGGAACGCGCTCTTACGATGGTCGTCCTTGTAACTCTCATTTTTGTTCTCCTTTTTTAATTGTTGTTTTGCACGTTACTTCATTGCGCGATAAGAACTCATCCAAGTGCTTTTCGCTGTAACGAATTTTTTTGCCAATTTTGTAATAGTCCAGTTTTCCCGCAACCCTTAGTCGCCACGCAACAACCCGGCTTATACCTGTTCGTTTACAAAATTCTGCGTCGCTCATAGACCGATTATCCATGGTTGTTTCTCCTTCCTAAATTTATTCTCATCACGCTTCTGAGTGTACAATGGATTCGACTAGACCAGTGCGGACAGGAATGACGGCTTTTTATCCGTAGTGGTGGGTGAAGTATTTACGGTGATTGGTATGGTACTAACTTACGTCTGAGATGGTTTATTTCAGGGGGATTTAGTGCCTGGAACAACAGGTAAATGAAATCCAAACGAGGCTGCCTGTAAATCCAATCGAGTTAGATAGGAGTTCTGTTGTTTTCGGAATTCTTTTGTCCACGCATCCCACAAATCATCTTCAATTACGGTTCCGTAATTCTCATCATCTTTTATCTCTCCATCTTCAACCATTTCTTCTTGCGATGACTCTATAGTTGCGTGCTGAGGCGGACGTACAATATCAAGGTATTCGGGAATACCGCCAACAAATAAGGTTTTACGTTCATTTATAAAATCTAAATTGAATCTCTTCTTTCCGAGGCGTTTGTACTTGTTAAGAGTATCCATATTTATTGTTAGTTCAGAATCGCCGAGGCAATATTGAAGAAAATGGCTAAACAAAATATCTTTTTTATAGTTGGTGCGTAAATGTCTTGAGCCAAAATAACCACCGAAGAAGTCCACGATAAAATCAATATTATGATTCTTTCCCCACCTTTGGGCTTCTTCGTGGGTTTCATCGTTAATATTATTATAATCCATTCCCGTGTATTGTTCAGCATATAGCGCGAATCGCAATTTGGATAATTTCGAATCTTTATTATTAAGTGCCTTAAAATTCGTATTTAATAACTCTTTGGCACGTAATAAAATTGCTTTGTTCTCCTCTAATAAACGGTTCGTAAAATAAAAGGTCAATGTCTCTTTAGGAAAGTGCTCAGTTCGCTCCTCAATACCATCCTCAAAGGCTTCGCGTAACCTAGCTAAATGATTATTGGCGATTTGAACTAATTCGAGTGGCTTCAACGAAAACTGATCAGCGAATTGTTTTATCAAATCTGTTTCTAATTCTGGGGGCATGCGTTTTAACTGGGTAATGATTCTTTCCCATCGTCGAATCGCAACAGCAATAGCAGGGTGCGCAATACTGGGGGCATTTTGCTTAACCGTCTCAACAATATCTATTATTTCGGTTTCCTCATTGTAATATTTTATTTCCGCAATTGGGGTTTCATCGTATGGTGCGGCTATATCGTAAATTGCAATTGTAGCATTGCGTAAATATGCCGCTTTTCCTAACCCTAACTTCTCAAACAACACCGACCATTCCTTATAATTAAGGTCTTGTATCAAACTAATAATGTTGTCAATTTTATCCATCTACGTTTTATTCCTAATTTATTACCTCTGCCGATACTGGTTCATTATTCAATTCATTAAGCATAGCTGCTGCACGCTTGGCAGTTTCGATGTTCGCGTTGACGTAACGGTATGTTGTGGTCGGTTGAGTATGTCCCAGCATTCGCCCAACTTCTGAGAGTGGGAGGTGCTTTGAAACAAGGCGAGTCGCGTTCGTGTGGCGCAAATCATGAAATCTTAAATCAGGCATACCAACCTTGACCCGCAAGGTAGCGAATGATTTTTTCGTGCTGCCCTCGATTCCAAACACAAGCTTATCAGGTTCGCCTTTCGGCAGCGCCAACAGTTCTGCTTTGAGACGTGAAGTCATTACGACTTGTCTTTCCCTCATAGTCTTGGTGTTGAATGCACGAATATTAATGATGTCGTTTTCAAAATCCAAATCTGCGAACACAAGTTTAAAAATTTCTCCGCGACGCATTCCGGTATCGAGCGCACAAATAATAATCGGTTTCAAATGCGCCCAGTAACCTGTACACGCCATTAACAGCGTTTCCTCTTCATCTCTTGTAAGGATGCGCTCCCTGTGTCGTTCATCGCCGGGATTGATTAAAGCATCGCCCATTGAAAACGGATTGCGAGTAATCCAGCCCCTAGAGACAGCCACGTTCAACACTTTGCGTAGCATTGCCAATTCTTTATTCACGGTTCCCATAGAGCGTTGACGCTCAACAGGGTTACCCTTCTTTTCCGTCCTTTTGGTATTTTTCCCGAACACCACAGGGGTTTGGATACGTTTCGTCTTAAAGTCTTCTATATCGGAGTGCTTGATGGCGCGAATCTTTTTGGAGCCGAAATGATTTTTGAGAATCACAAGCCTCAAACTGACTTCGTATTTGCTGCGATATCCTTTGACCTTGCGCCCATTCACGTACTCAGGCTCAACGACATATTTCTTCTCGAAATAATCAATGAGTTGAGCGAAGGATATCTTATCGCCTTCAAGGGCTTTTTCGCCTTCGTCTTCTAATTCGGTCAGCATCTTTCTTGCTAAGTTTTTTGCCGCCGTTATGGTATTTTCTTTGGGTTTCCTGCGCCGCTCCTTTTGCTTGCCGTCTTCAAGCCATGTGATACGGGCGAACCATTGCACGAATGACTTGCCGCATCTCTTCCTTGTTTTCTTTACTGCCGACCCTGTTTTATATCTTGGCATCCGTTATTTTCCCTTTCGATTTTTGTGGTCGTTTCAGGTACGTTTCAAACAGATTCAAGGTTTCAAATTTTGGTCACATATATTGGTCACATTTTCGAGCTTATCAAGGTGAAACGACGGGAAAAGGATAGAAACAAAATGAATTAAAACACCTATAAAATAAGGCTTTTTTGAAAGAGTGCGGTACTTGATGAAACTGCCTGAAACCTATTTATTCTGCATTCACACGGCAGGGGTCACTGGTTCAAGTCCAGTAACGCCCATTAAATAATTCAATAACTTAACAGCCATCGGCAACGGTGGCTGTTTATTTCAGTCAACCCTATAGTCAAACATTGGATTAATAAAGTGGGCTACATTTTGAATCGAGCCCACACCTTTTTCACGGTTCCCTTCCCGCATTCAATATTCGGTCTGCTGCTCCAAATATTTTCTGTGCGGATTTTTTAGGAACCACATCATCACCTATTCGACTCCTTTATTGCTTACTTAAACAACCAGGGGACCCCGACCGTTCGCAACTCTTACGGACAGCTTATCACCGATACGATTAAGTTCCCGCCATTATCAATCATGAGCATTCGGCAAGTATTGCCATCGGGTGATTTTAGAATTAGTCCTTGACCGGGCGAACCAAGGAGGATGTTCCCGTTCTGCACGTCAAGCCTGGCTTTTGGTGCAGTGGTGCCGATACCAACATTCGTGTTTGCGGTAGCACCAT
>JBIOWC010000044.1:0-13694 GCA_044868105.1 Blastocatellia bacterium | reverse complement strand
TTACCATTTTTGCAGCAGAAAAGACGTGGACAGGGAAGATCAGTGATAGTAATTGTGGCGCTAAGCATAAGACCGCTATGGAGCACGGCAAAAAGATGTCCGAACGCGACTGCACGCTGGCTTGTGTTAAGGGCGGGGGAAAATACGTGTTTGTAAGCAAAGGCAAAGTTTACAATATTGACAACCAGGATTTTGCAGACCTTGAGGCCCATGCGGGTCATACGGTGAAGTTGACCGGAGAGATGACCGGCATGAATATCAAAGTCTCTAAGATCGTGATGCCAGGTAAGAAGTCAACGTAAGCCAGGAAAATTTCTACACATAGAACGGCGGATATAACAGCTATCGCACATAAATAGTCGGGCGCTATAGGCTGATGCACGCCAGACCGATGTGGCGCTTACTCGTGAGTGTACGTTTAGCTAGCTTCGCTCATCAGGCGTTCTTTGGTTTCTGGTGGGCTGATCCGATAACGGCGTTCATCATGGTTCCGGCCGTTACCAAAGAAGAAATCGAAGCTCTACGCGGTGAAGCGTGTGACCGTCATTTGTGAGTCACGATAGATTGAATTCTCCCGAAATGTTTATCAAGGGTTTTGGGAATAAAGACGGCTCATTCTGAAATTTGTCTAGTGCAGGAGTACTGAACCGAGGGACGAGGCGATTTAGCGAAGGTTGAATTTTGAAATATCCTAGACAAATAAAGAGGGATAGGGCTAGCATAAAAAAGTGCATATGAGAATGCCTCAGATATTTCAAAGAGTGAGCTGCCTGGGCCTGCTAAGCATCACGCTATGGCTTGGGGGATTCGGCTGTTCTTTCTGCTGTGCCACAGACTCTCAAGATGCACAACCGGGTCGGGAATCCGTTACTCCCAATCAATCGCCTTCCTCAGAAAATGCAACCGCCTCATCTGGGGCTTGCTGTCGTGGATCGAATTGCTGTCAAAAGTCAATAAGGAGAGCCGTTGAAGAGCCTCGTTCGCAATCACAAGAGTCAATCGATGGCAAATCCACAACGCCATCAGATGCCCTGCAAATCTCGCAAGCAGGAGGCGCTGCCGGATGTTCGCTACTCCCCAGGAACGTGACCAGCGAGACATTTTCAAAACGGTTTGCTGATACTGTTGATGTCGTGGCGGAACCGATAGCTCTGACCTTTAACCTTGTTGCTCCCTCGCGCGATATACAGTTTACTCCTCCCGTAATCCCGCAAAACCGCAGTGGTACCCACCTCCGATGTTGTGCCCTTCTGATTTAGAGTCCAAGTAATAAAAGTCACTATAACGATGCCGATCAGGTTGCAGGTAGCAATCGTCGGATGGCTATTGGACTGTAATTCAAAAGGAGACATCATTATGAAATCCACCCATGCGATAACCATCGCTCTCACCTTTGTGTTGTCCGGAGCCGTATTTGCGGCTGAACCAGCCTCAGCAAAAAAAATCACCTTGACCGATGCTGATAGATCATTTTGCTGTGCCGTCAATGGGGATCAAGACTCATCGCAGAAGGATTCACAAAAAGAAGCCCCGGAGAATAAGCAAGAGCCGGACCCCCAACTCGTAACCATCACCTTGACAGATAAAGGCTACGAGCCAGCCAGCATCAAACTACAAAAAGACATTCCCGCGAAAGTAACCTTTGTGCGCAAGAGCAAAACGACTTGCGGCACAGAGATCGTCATCCCGGAATATCAGATCAAACGAGAGCTGCCCTTTGACGAACCGGTAGTGGTTGAGTTTACGCCGGCCAAAACGGGTGAATTCCATTTCGCCTGTGGAATGAATATGCTGCGCGGCAAGATCGTGGTGCGGGAAAAAGTTTCGCCTAAATAATTCCTTCGCAAAACCGATTTTATGTAAAAAGTTTACGGTCATGGCTCAAGGAGAGGGCTTTGATTGGTTCGATGATCAGCCGTCCCATGCCTGTGGTTTTCTGGAAGCTTTAGGGAATGGTTCCCTTTCCTTTCCATAGATTGCGCTTCTACGAAAACTGCTGAGCGAACCGAGCCAGTCAAATAGGAAAGAGGAGATTGAGATGAGAAAGAAATTCGTCAGCATAGCAATTGTAGTTTTGAGTATCGCCTTGATTTCAGCCGATTGCTCCAAGGGCGGCTCATCAGGCGAGGAGAAGGTGATCAAATCCACAAAGGCGGGCAATTTGACCGTCACCCTCTCTAACTCTACAGGTGAACTCAAGAGTGGAGAGAACGAGTTGTTCATTTCATTTGCGGACGCTTCGGGGAAGTTGGTGGATGTCGGAGCCGCCTCTCTCAATTTTCATATGGCGGCGATGGGAACGATGGCGGAGATGAATGACAAAGCGACCCTCACAACTACGGAAACGCCTGGAAAGTACCGCGCCAAGGTTGACATCGAGATGGGTTACACCTGGGAAGCGGTAGTCAACTATGAGGGCTCGCAAGGCAAAGGGCAGGCGGTCATGACGGTTAATGTTAAATAGGAACGAAACCCAAGCGTAGCTGGTAAAACGGTCGAGAATAACCATTTCCATAGACCCTCTTCTCTGCTCGACGGGCACGGTGGAGAGGAATCATCCCGTGATGGAGGTAAAACTTATGAAGTCACAGACTCTTATCGCAGCGATCATCCCCTTCGTTGCCATGCTCGGTTCATCACAAAGGGTTCTTGCTCAGCATGCGGATCACCAGATGGGTAAGGCAGCCACACGTGCAGGACTGCGTGATGATAAGCCAATCGTCCTGAACTCAGACCTGGTTTCTCTGACAGTCAATGTCACGGACACTCACGGTCGTAGCGTACCGGGGCTAGACAAAAGCGCTTTCACCGTACTCGATGAAGGGGTGCCGCAAGAGATCAGGTATTTCAGCGATGAGGATAGCCCTGCATCTGTCGCCATCGTCTTTGATGTCTCCGGTTCAATGAGCGAAGACAAAATCAGCAGCGCGAAAGTTGCCCTCGCCCAGTTCATCCAGACGAGCCATCCGGATGACGAGTATTTCCTCATCGGCTTTAACTCGACGGCCCATCTCCTCCTCAATGGCGTGCGTGATGGCGAAGCCGTTTTGAGAAAGTTCACCTATGTGCAGACCCATGGCAATACGGCGCTTTATGACGCGGTTTATCTTGGAATTGAGAAACTCTCGCAAGCCACCTACCCAAAACGCGCCGTCATTTTAATTAGTGATGGGGAGGACAACGATTCGCGTCATACGTTCCATGAACTGCGCCGCAAGCTACAGGAAGCTGATGTCGCGATTTATACCATGCAGGTCGGAATCCCTCTGGTACACAGGGATGCTGGGCAGGTGATGAGCGAGTTGGCAACGGTTTCTGGCGGCAAGGCCTTTCCATCCACTGGCAGGGGCGGAATGCAGCGAGACTTCGAGCGCATCGCGTTGGAGTTACGGCAACAGTATTCGCTAGCCTTCTTCCCGTCGAGTTTCGTTGCAAACGGCAAAAAACGCCAGATCAAGGTCAAAGTGGCGCTGCCCGGTGGGACGGGGCGTCTCGCCGTGCGCCATCGCAAAAGTTATCTCGCTGTCCGGGCCGCCTCTATTCATAGTAAGGACGAAGGGATGCCTTAAAGGCATAAACAGTCCTAACGATCAATGCTAAATCGCAATGAGGCGGAGACGCAAAATAGGGATGAGCAATATTTTCGGAGGACTTTATGATGAAACAAATTTCAGTTATTGGTAAAACGACAGTTGATCTCCCAGATGAAAAAGCTTTAGCCATCATTCGGGACATTCAGCTCATTGATCTCTATGAACCGAAGATTGATTCGGCTCGCATCAAACCGGCGACCGCAAGCACGGGGTTCTACTCGGTTCAGGGGCACTTTGCAGGACTGCCGTGGGGCGGAAAGTTTTCCTATGAGTTGAAGGAAGATGGATTCTATAGCGAACTACTCGAAGGTCCACTTGGCATCCAGGTTAGCGGCGGATTCATGGTAAAGCCGCAGTCTTCCGGCCAGTGCTCCATCACCCATTTCGAGCGTTATCAATTCCCCTCCTGGCTCATGCCGTTCGTTTTTCTGATCCGTCCCTATCTTCTTCGCGCCATGAAAGAGGAGTTGAGAAATCTGGCGAAGGTAATAATCAGAGCTTTTCAACCTTCCTCAAAGTTCGAGGAAAGAGCCGTTTCAGCAACCCTGACCTAGGTTGACATATGATAAATCGCATCATTGAATTCGCCCTCAAGAATCGTTTCATTATCATCGCCGCTTATCTATTGCTTGCCGGCTGGGGCATCTGGGCGCTCTTGCGCACGCCAATTGACGCCATCCCCGATCTGTCAGATAACCAAGTCATCATCTTCACCGACTGGGTCGGGCGCTCGCCGCAAGAGGTCGAAGATCAAGTGACCTATCCGCTCACCACCAACCTGCAAGGGCTCCCCGGCATTCGCGCCGTACGCGGTCAATCGGCCTTTGGGTTTTCGATGATCAACATCATTTTCGAGGACTCGATTGATTTGTATTGGGCGCGCACCCGAGTGCTTGAAAGATTGAATCTGGTGACCAAGCAATTGCCAGAAGGTGTTGTTCCCACTCTCGGCCCCGATGCCACAGGCGTCGGGCAAATCTTCTGGTACACCGTCGAAGGCGAAGGTCACAGCCTCATGGATTTGCGAACCTTGCAGGATTGGTTCATTCGCTATCAACTCAACTCGGTGCCTGGCGTCGCCGAAGTCGCCTCTGTCGGCGGGCAGGTGCAGCAGTATCAGATTGATGTTGACCCCAACCGCTTGCGCGCTTACTCAATCCCGCTCTCAACCGTCGTAGAGGCCGTTCAACGAAGCAACTCCAACGTCGGCGGCAATGTCATCGAACAGAATGGCCAATGGTCGGTTGTGCGCGGCATTGGCCTCATCACTTCGACGGCGGATGTTGAAAATATTGTCATCGGCGCATCGGGCGGCACGCCAATCTACATTCGCAACGTGGCGACGGTGAAGTTAGGCGGCGCCTTTCGCGTCGGTGTGCTGGACAAGAATGGCAAAGAGGCGGTGGGCGGAGTGGTGATCGCTCGCTACGGTGTCAATACGCTGGATGTGATCAAAGGCGTGAAAGAGAAGCTCGAAGCGCTGAAAACCGGGCTTCCGCAAGGCGTAAAGGTAGAGACCTTTTATGACCGCACGGAACTGATCCATCGCGCCACTGACACGCTCAAGCGCGCCCTCATCGAAGAACTACTGCTGGTCACATTGGCTCATATCATTTTTCTCTTTCACTTCCGTTCCATCCTCATCGTCACCATCCCGCTGCCGCTCGCGGTGCTGACTTCGTTTCTGTTTATGTACTACATGGGCATTAGTTCAAACCTGATGTCGCTTTCAGGGATTGCCATCGCCATTGGCGTGCTGGTTGATGCCGGCATCGTGGTCACCGAAAACGCCTTTCGCTTTGTGGAGAAGAGGGGCGTTGACGTGCGCGATCGGCAGCGCGTCTGGCAGACGGTGCTCGAATCCACGAAACTCGTCGGCCGCCCAATCTTCTTTTCGATGGCGATCATCATCCTGGCGTTCATTCCGGTCTTTGCCTTGACCGGGCGCGAAGGGAAACTCTTTCACCCGCTCGCTTTCACCAAGACCTTTGCGATGGTTGGCGCGACGATCATCGCGGTGACGCTGGTGCCGGTTCTCTGTACTTTGCTACTAGGCGGCAAGGTGCACGCCGAAGAAGACAATTTCGTGATGCGATTTTTGCACGCCATTTATCGCCCGATTCTCAAACTCGCCCTCGCCCACCGTGTCGTCACCATCCTGATTGCAGCCACGCTCTTTGGCGGGGCGATTATTTTAGCCAGGCAAATCGGCAACGAGTTCATGCCACCTTTGGATGAAGGCGACGTCATGTATATGCCGATCACCGACCCGGCGATCTCGGTTGATCAGGCGCTCAAGGTGATGCAGATGCAGGATGAAACCATCAAGTCATTCCCGGAAGTCGCCTGGGTGGTCGGCAAAGCCGGGCGCGCCGAAACCTCCACCGACCCGGCGCCGGTGAATATGAATGAGACCATCATTCACTTGAAGCCGCCCGACCAGTGGCGACCCGGCATGACCCGCGACAAGTTGATTGCCGAGATGGACGAAAAGCTCCAGATGCCCGGCGTCTCGAATATCTGGACGCAGCCGATTATCAACCGCATTGAAATGCTGACGACCGGTATCCGCACGGAGATCGGCATCAAGATTTACGGCTCCGATCTTAACGAACTGGAACGCCTGTCGAAAGAGGTGGCAACCGTTGTGCAAACGGTGAAAGGCGCATCGAATGTCTCTCCTGAACCGCTCACCGGTCAGCCATACATTGACATTAAAATTGACCGTCAAGCCGCCGCCCGCTACGGCATAGACGTGATGGCGATTCAAGAGGTGATTGATCGAGGCATCGGCGAAACCAACCTCACCGTGACCATCGAAGGGCGCAAGCGATTCCCGGCGCGGGTTCGCTATGCGCCGGAGTTTCGCACCAGCCCGGAAGCCTTAGGGAGATTGATTGTGCCTGCACCAAACGGCGCACAAATCCCGCTTGCCCAACTGGCGACGATTAGCTCTGTGAATGGCGCTTCGATGATCTCAAGCGAAAACGGTTTGCTGCGCGGCACCGTGCTGTTGAACGTTCGCGGGCGCGATGTCGGCAGTTTCGTTGAAGACGCCAAGCGAGTCTTAAGCCAGCGCGTGCAGTTGCCGATGGGCTATTACTTCGAGTGGAGCGGGCAATATGAAAATCAACAACGCGCCCGCGCCCGCTTGCAGTTGGTCCTGCCCATCGTGCTGGTCGTCATCTTCGTGCTGCTTTACATCACCTACAACTCGTTCGTCGAGGCGGCGCACGTCTTACTGGCGGTGCCGTTCGCGCTCACCGGCGGCGTCTATCTGCTTTATCTGATGGGCTACAACTTCTCCGTAGCGGTGTGGGTCGGCTTCATCGCCCTGTTCGGGACGGCGGTGCAGACCGGCATGGTGATGGTCATCTATTTGAATGAAGCGGTCGAGCGCAAAAAAGAAGAGGTTGGCGGACGCTTGACGAAAGAGCATCTCAAACAAGCGGTGATGGAAGGCGCCATATTGAGGCTCAGACCGAAAGTGATGACCGTCAGCACGGTGGTCGCCGGACTCTTGCCGATTATGTGGAGCACGAGCGCCGGCGCCGAAGTGATGAAGCCCCTTGCCACGCCCGTACTCGGCGGCATGGTCTCCTCTTTACTTCATGTGCTGGTGGTCACGCCGGTGATTTTCTACTGGTTGCACGAGCGCAAAATCCGGCGACATCAAGAAGAGAGGACGGAGCAAAAGCCAGAGAGCGAAGAAGTGGTAGTTAGAAGCGGAAAGTAAGGAAAGAAGCCTGGTGGGTTTCAGGAGTTTATGATGAAAAGCAAGATTGGGTTCAAGATTCTAACGCTTGCGTTGCTGATGACTTTGTCAGCAACACAAGCATTGCCGCAATCCATGAGTAAGCCGTCAGAAGGTGTGATTGTGAATGCAGATAATCCTCCATCGCCGGTTGAATCCGTAGAGGTGCAGACCGCCTACCGGCAATACATTGATGAGGCGAGTGGCATGACGGCGGATGATCTGGTGCGCTACGGGCTCGAACATAACGGCGAACTGGCGGCAGCCCGGCAGATGATTGCGGAAGTGAAGGGCCGTTTGAAGCAGGCCGGATTGAAAGCGAATCCCATGGTTGAGGCGAGCGGCACACAGGCCGTCACCAGCCCGGATAACAACTTGATGATCGGTGCGGAACTGCCGCTTGAACTCGGCGGGCGAAGAAAAGCCCGTGTCGCCGTCGTCCAACGCGAGCTGGAGATGCGCGAAGCCGAAGTTGCCGACTTCGAGCGCAAGCTCGCCGCCGAGGTGCGCATGAAGTACGCCGAAGCTATCTCCGCAGCGCTCAATCTGAAATTGACGGAAGACTCGCTCAACCTCATCCGCACTTCTTACCGTCTGGTGCAAGCGCGAGTCGAAAAAGGAAGAAGCGCGCCACTGGAACAGCAGGTCTTATCCGTCGAAGTCAGTCGCCTGGACACCATGCGCATCGGTTCTCTGAGCAAAACCGATATGGGGATGTTTGAGTTGAGAAAGGTAATCGGCATGTCGCCGGCCGAAGGCTTAAAGTTACGCAGCGAATTCCAGCCCCAACGCCGGCCGGTTGCACAAAACGAGGCGCTACGCCTGGCTCTTGAAAAACGACCTGACCTGGTTGCGGCGCGCGCCGGTGAGAATCTTGCGGCGGCGCAAATCGAACAAGCGCGAACCGAAGGCAAAGTAGATGCGAGCCTCTTTGCGAACTACGAGCGCATGAATTTTGGCTATGACGTGCGTGGCTTCAATAGCCGTGGCGCACTGGTGCCGGTCACCGGCATCTTTCACTATGCGACCTTCGGGGTGCGCCTGACGCTGCCGGTTCGCAACAAGAATCAAGGCGCGATTGAAGCCGCGATTGCCGCAGCAGAGGCCGCGCGCAAGCGGCGCGAATTTGGTGAAGTGGTTGTTCGCAACGAGATCGCCGCCGCCTACCTGCGCTACGAGCGCGCCCAAGCCGCTCTTGAGGTATATAGCGCCGGGGTGAGCGACCAATCGCTACGCAACCTCGAGGTGATTCGTAAGGCCTATGAGTTGGGGCAGAAAACCCTGCTCGATTACGTTCAGGAGCAGCGTCGCCTGGTTGAGGTCGAGACCGGCTTCACCGACTTGCTGAAGGAGTATTTATATTCACTCATCGAGATCGACCGGGTTGCAGGCGCAACGATTCCTTCCGCCTAAATGGGAGCTAGATGGAGAGTAAGAAAATGATTCAAGAAGAGAACAAAGAAAGCCCTGATGGAGTAGTCGAGGAGGAGCATTTCAAGGAAGCAGGTTCGCAGGCGCCCTTAACTAACCGGTGGAGCGCTCGTAAGCGATGGCTACTTATCGCCGTGTTGATCATCGTCGTAGCAGCAGCCGTGCTGGCAGTCTGGTTCATGCAGAGAGCCGGCAGCAGCTCGGTCGCCGGGAGACCGGTGCCCGAACCCAGCGGCAGTATCGTGCCCTCCCCTTCGAGCGAGGGGTCATCGGGTGAGACGCCGCGGGCGGGCGATATTTTAATCACCCTTTCACCTGACAAACTGGAAAATGCTCACATCAAAACGGAAGCGGTAAACACTCAGCCCGGCGCCATTGCGGCAAGTGGCGGTGGCTTGCGAACCACAGGAACCGTTGCGTCAAACGCCTACAAAGAGGTTCCCGTGCTGCCCGTGGCCGGCGGCGTTGTCCGCGAGGTCAAGGCGCAACTCGGCGACCGGGTTAAACGGGGGCAGCCGCTCGCCGTCATCTTCAGCACGGATCTGGCAGACGCGCAGTCCGAATACGTGAAGATGCAGGCGGAGATTGAGAAGCATCACCAGAACTACCGCCGCACGGCGGAACTCGTCGAGATCGGCGCGGCAAGCCGTCAAGAGCTTGAAGAGGCGACCGCCATGTACAAAACCGAGCAGGCGAAACTCGCCGGCATGAAGCAGCATTTGGTTCTGTTAGGTATGGGCGAGAAGCAGATTGATGAGCTGCGCGCCAACCGGCTTCAACCATTGATAACGGTGGAGTCGCCATCCTCCGGCACCGTCCTCAGTCGCACCGTCAATGCCGGCGAAGTCATCATGACAGGCAAGGAGCTATTTCGCGTCGCCGACCTCTCAACGGTTTGGGTGGTCGGGCAAATCTACGAAAGCAATTTTGCTACGGTGCGCGTCGGCACACCTGCGGTGATCACAGCGCCTGCCTATCCGGGAAAGACTTTTTCTGGACGCGTCTCTTACATAGACCCGCGGGTCGAGCCGCAGATGCGCACCGCGCAAGTGCGCATCGAGGTCGGCAATCCCGGTGAGATGCTCAAGCTCGGAATGTTTGTTGATATCAGTCTTGGCGGGACGGCCCTTGCCGCAACAAGCGGACAACCGGTTGTCACGGTGCCGAGTGTTGCCGTACAAATGATCGGCGCCAAGCCCGTCGTCTATGTGACGACCGATCAATCGGGTGTTTTCGCGCAGCGCGAAGTGAGTACAGGAACAGAAGCGAACGGCTTCACGCCAGTTTACAGCGGGTTAAGCGGGGGGGAGAAAGTGGTGACGGACGGAAGTTTTTTGCTGCGTGCGGAGAGTCTAAAAGTCAACCCGGCGCAATCAACTACGCCACAGAATCAACCAAGCACACAATCGGCGGTTACACCGAATCCACCGGCCCCGATGGGGGCGATGAAAAATAACCAAGGGCAAGAAAGTGAGCCCAAAGTGCAGTCGGTGACCGTTACCCTGAATGCGAAAGGCTACCAGCCGGCAAGCTTCAAACTGAAGCAAGGTATTCCGGCGCGTGTAACCTTTGTGCGTAAAGTTGAAGCGACGTGTGGCACTGAAATAGTCATTCCCGAATACAGCATCAATCGCGAATTGCCGTTGAACGAACCTATTGTCATTGAGTTCACGCCGACGAAATCAGGCGAGTTCAACTTCGCCTGCGGGATGAATATGCTGCGCGGCAAGATCGTTGTGAAATGAGAGCGAACGCTTCCGCCGCATCAGGCGTTGCGCTTAGTGTCCGGTGCGCCGGGTAAGATTAATAATGAGCCAGATCAGTAAGCCGATGACGAGCAAACCGCCAATCCACCCGATGATGCACATCGGGCACATCATTCCTCCCATTCCGCCCATCATGCCACTCATCATTCCGCCGCCCATTGCGAACATTAGAATAAGCCCAGCTACGACGACCGCCGTAATTACCAAGAATATAGTTAAAACTTTCTTAAACATAACCGATCACCTCATTTGCAACAAAGTAATGCGCGCCTGGTGTTGATACCCAACCGTTCACAAGCAACGCCTTGGCTGGCACGGCTTATTTCGTTAAATTATTGCCGTTACAGCCTCAATAAATAGTCGCAATATCCGTGCCGTAATTAGCAAAGGAAGCAGGGTTATGAATAGGCCTGCGAATTCAAACAAGCTCTACGCCAAAATTCTCGGAGAATCGGATTCGGAGATGATTCTGTTTCTTCCCGGCTTCACAGGCTCTCATCAGGTTTGGAATAAAAACTTTCAATCGTTAAGCAAAACCTTCAGACTGGTGATGATTGATTTACTCGGTTTCGGGAGTTCCCCAAAACCGGAAATTTCCTACACCCTGGAAGATCATGTGAATGCCATTAAAAATACCTTGGATTCTTTGGGGATCACCACTGTTCATCTCGTCGGGCATTCAATGGGAAGCCTTCTTGCACTCGCCTATGCCAATCATTTTCATGAGAGTGTTGCAAAGCTTGTCCTCATTTCCTTACCTCTCTTCGAGAGCGAATCAGAAGCCCGTGAAACGATTAAGAAAAGCTCGCTCTTCCATCGCTGGCTGGCAATGGATACGCCACTGGCACATATTGTTTGTACGATAATGTGTTTCTTACGCCCGCTACTGATGCCCATCATGCCTTTCTTTGTGCGGGACGTCCCTGATGTCGTGGTGAAAGATTCGCTTCGTCACACCTGGACATCCTATTCAAACACCTTGCGGAATATAATTTTCAAAGCATTCACCCGACAGTGGATGGAGTCTATAAAAATTCCGCCTCTACTGATTCATGGTACGAAAGACCGGATTGCCCCGATTGAAAATGTAAGGAAGGAAATAATCCTACTGTCTCAGGCCAGGCTAATTGAGCTTGAAGCTGGCCACGATATTATTTTTACGAAGAGCCATGAAGTCGCTAAGGAAATCGCAACATTTCTCCGCCAATAACCTTGATAATAGCCCTCATTCGGCGATAGCTTTTGACCCAATGGACAACCATCTCGTCAATTTCAGTAAAAGAGATGAAAAACTTCAGTTAGTGAAATGAAGATTTACACCCATGAACGCGAGAGCAAGCTGAGCGACAAGCGCCAGGCGGTCAGCCGCTTCTTCGCCTTTGTGGGCAAGCATCCTGGTGCCGTAACACCGGTGGACGTTGAGGCGTGGCGCGCTCACCTCGAAGCTGCGGGCAATAAGGCGAAGACCATTTATACAAGAATCTCGCGGCTTTCCTCTTTCTACAGATGGTTAATGGCCGACCCGCAACTCGGCATTTACATCCGCTCAAACCCGGCCGCACAGGCGCGTCCGCGCTTCCCGCGTACTTACCAGTCCGAATCGGTAAAAGCCTGGAGCGACGAGGAGATGAACGCCTTGCTGGCGGTCGTAAAGCGGTCGGCAGACTCCGGATGGGTCGTCGGCAAGCGCGACTATGCGCTGTTGTTGTTTTATCTGCTCACCGGCCTGCGCTGCAACGAGGTGATCAGCCTGCGCGGCAAGGACCTGCTACGGAAGGATGACAGGCTGATCATCGGCTATAAACGCAAGGGTGGGAAGTTCGTCGGCAGGGAAGTGAGCGATCTGACGCTTCTGGAAGCCTTGGAGGACTACCTGCAATTTGCCGGACGAATGGAGGTGCTGAAAACGAGCGGGCCGCTGTGGACAAGGCATGATCGCGCCGGCAGACCTGGTGCTCAACGGACGTACAGGAGGGAAGCTGCGATAAGAGGCAATAGGAAGCGCCAGAAAAAGCCTATCTTGCCAATAAACGGCGCTGATTATTTCTGTTTCTGTACTTGGCACTTCTGTAGCTAATGAGCCAGCCAACGATGCAATGAGGGTAAATCAAGGCCGGAATATTTCCGGTTCTAACGGAAATGGGAAATTCGGGACATGCATTTAGCCAGATTATGCCTCTCTTGTTAGCTCTTATCGCAGCTTCCCTCCTGTACGTCCTACAGGCGACAGTAATTTCTTTTTTGGATCTTACTTCTAGTTTGTATATAATCGCCTTGCGTAAAGAGTCCTGCGCAAATCCATGTCACTGCCAGAAAAAAACAAAGGAGCTTTGATCAATGCAAGAACAGGGACACACTTCTACTAAAGCCATGCAGCATATTGATGAAATCCTTCCTCTTTCCGATAAGGACGAGAGCTGCCTCAGAGAGGTAAGGGAAGTCCTCAGAAAGCACGGAGCATTGCAGCGGCTTGGGGTTGCGCTGCTCCACGATCACTTTACTCTAGCCTCTGATGAAGTCCTAGTAGAGGTATGCAACCAGGCGAAACGCGAATTGACCATAATGCCAGTTAAGCAATCGGAAATGAACACTGCCAACATGATTGAAACGATCTGGCGCTTAGATGGAGAGAGTGGGATCGCGCAGTGTGTTCAGCGCTGCGAGTGCGCTACTAAGGTCATTTAGTAGAGCCTTACCGGAAGTCAACAACTCAAATTAGAGAACTCAGTCGCGTTGCAATAAAATGCAACGGGTCAATAAATATCTCTTGGCCATTTCCCTGCCTCAACAACTGTTTTGTTAGTATGTGTATTTCTGAACAGGCCGCAATGAAGGCAGGTGTCTCATATTTCAGAAGCATCTTTTCCAGAACCGGGATAAATGGATGCTTGACCGTATCTGTTTTGTATTGGTTGATGAAATGCGTGATTAGCTCCTGATCCTCATCGCTTGGAAAAACCATCAGTTCCTTTACCTGCGGGTAAAGATAATGGGTTTCAAAAATCCCGGCTTTGCGAGGAACTGTTGAACTTAAAAGTAGGTGTGGGTGGCCAGATAATATCAAGTTACTCATAATTACATCTATCAAAGATATTACTTTCTGCTGAAGCGCTGCTGTTAACCTTGGCAACAAATAATGAAGGCTTACGC
>JBIOWC010000043.1:0-29638 GCA_044868105.1 Blastocatellia bacterium | reverse complement strand
AAGCTGATTGAAAATGCGGTAATGGGTCAGATTGAAATTAGGGGGATGAAATTATTTATCGTTAAATGGACGGCGGTCTGTCGTCAGGGACAAGGTTACCTTCTGATGGGGCGGAAAAGACGGATTGCGGGTTATCTGCCCCAGCCGATGGCGCTTTATCCTCTTTTTCCGTCTTATCCGAAGATAACTTTTTACTTGTCCAGAGATCACTGTTTACTGGTCGTTGGGCAGGATTTTACTTTTTTAGCGCCAATCGAATACCAACCTATTTCTTCCTGACCCACTACTGAAAATGCCTGTCCAATCGGCATTGGCCGGGTTGGGCAATTTTCGTAAAATGCGTTCTAACGGCTGACCCTCGCGCTTCCAGGCTTTTCGACAGCCCTACGGACAGCTGACCTTCCTGTGGAGTTTGTTTTCAAGACACTTTTCCTCGCATCTGAAGATTCCCACGCCGCTTTTGATTAGCACGTAGTTTTACTACGAAAATTACGTAGATTTTCGTACAGCGTGTACGTAGGTTTGCGAATAGACACTCCTCTACAGCCTTCGTAGAATCTATGAGGTAAAAATTTCTCAATCATATAGACCCAGTATCATCTCAGGCGAAAAAGTCAAATAGTCCATCCGCCTTTATATCAGTAAACATATTTTGAAGGGAGGCGCATAAATGGCAACAGAGACGGTTCCATATGGTCGCGCGACACAACGACCCCCTGCGGTCAGCGATGTGCATATTCTTTGGATCACCGCCGGTCTCAGTTGTGACGGCGATTCGGTTTCCATTACAGCGGCTATGCAACCAAGCATCGAAGATGTCCTGCTGGGAGCCATACCGGGACTTCCAAAGGTTCATCTCTATAATCCTGTACTGGCCTATGAAGTCGGCGATGACTTCATGCAGTATTGGTATAAAGCTGAAAAGGGCGAACTTGATCCCTTTGTTCTAGTCGTAGAGGGTTCCCTTCCCAACGAAAAAATAAAAAGCGAAGGTTACTGGGCCGCTCTAGGCACGGATGAGACGACCGGGCAACCGATTACAACTTGTGAATGGGTTGACCGTCTGGCGCCCAAAGCCTTAGCCGTCGTTGCCATTGGCACCTGCGCAACCTATGGCGGCATTCACGCCATGGAAGGCAATCCAACCGGCTGTATGGGACTGGCGGATTATCTCGGTTGGAGTTGGAAATCGAAAGCCGGACTGCCGATTGTCAATGTGCCGGGTTGCCCGGTACAACCGGATAATTTCATGGAGACGCTCCTTTACCTGCTCTATCAGGTAGCCGGGTTGGCGCCCATGATTCCGCTTGATGAGGTCGGTCGCCCGCTCTGGCTCTTTGGCAGCACGGTTCACGAAGGCTGCGACCGCGCCGGTTATTATGAACAGGGCGAGTTCGCCGAAGCGTACGGCTCGCCTACCTGTATCGTCAAACTCGGATGCTGGGGGCCGGTGGTTAATTGCAACGTGCCCAAGCGCGGTTGGATGGCGGGAATCGGCGGCTGTCCGAATGTGGGGGGCATTTGCATCGGCTGCACGATGCCAGGATTTCCGGACAAATTCATGCCCTTTATGGATGAACCGCCGGGCGCGAAACTCTCCTCTACGGCGGTTGGCATTTACGGCCGGGCCATCACGTCGCTCAGAAAGATGACCAATAATACCTTGAATAAAGAGCCCAAGTGGCGGCACAAACGGACAGAACTCACCACCGGCTATCGCCCAAGAAGCTATTAAAAAGGAGCAAAACCAATGGCAACCATGACAAGACCGAAATCGAAGGCTCCAACCACATCAAAAAAATTGGTGGAGATGAATTGGGATCCGATTACCCGCATTGTCGGCAGTCTTGGCATCTACACCAAGATTGATTTTGAGAATCGCGAAGTCGCCGAATGCTACAGCACGTCATCCATCTTTCGCGGCTATAGCATCTTTATGAAAGGCAAAGACCCGCGCGACGCCCATTTTATCACCAGTCGCATCTGCGGCATTTGCGGCGACAATCACGCAACCTGCGCCACCTATGCCCAGAACATGGCTTTTGGCGTCCAACCGCCGGCGCTTGCCGAATGGATTGTCAATCTCGGCGAAGCCGCAGAGTATATGTTCGACCACAACATCTTTCAGGATAATCTGGTCGGCGTTGATTTTTGCGAACAGATGGTCAAAGAGACCAACCCCAGCGTTTGGGAAAAGGCGAAAAACACGGATGCGCCGCATGCCGATCTTCACGGCTTCCGCAAAATCTCAGATATTATGACGGCGCTCAACCCGTTTACCGGCGCTTTCTATCGTGAAGCGTTGCAGACCAGTCGTTACACGCGCGAGATGTTTTGCTTGATGGAGGGTCGTCACGTTCATCCTTCAACGCTCTATCCGGGTGGGGTCGGCACCGTGCCAACCATTCAACTCTTCACCGACTACGTTGTCCGTTTGATGCGCTACGTCGAGTTTATGAAGAAGGTTGTGCCGCTGCACGACGACCTGTTTGATTTCTTCTATGAAGCGTTGCCCGGTTATGAAAAAGTCGGCGAGCGTCGGGTGCTGCTCGGTTGTTGGGGGTCATTCAACAACCCGGACATCTGCGATTACACCTACAAAAACATGACCGATTGGGGGCGCGCGATGTATGTCACGCCGGGCGTGGTCGTTGATAATCAATTGCTCACCACCGACCTGGTGGACATCAATCTGAACATCCGCATACTGCTGGGCAGTTCTTATTATGACAGTTGGGAAAATTCCGAAATATTCGTCAAGCAAGACCCGCTCGGCAATCCCATAGACCGCAATCACCCATGGAATCAGACCACCATTCCGAGACCGCAAAAGCGTGACTTCGATGATAAATACACCTGGGTGATGTCGCCGCGCTGGTATCACGCCAATGAACCGGGCGAGACCAAACATCTGGCGCTCGATACCGGCGGCGGCGCGATTGCCCGGCTCTGGTCAACGGCGCTTGCCGGGCTGGTTGATATTGGCTACGTCAAGGCCACCGGCAACAGCGTGAAAATCTATCTGCCGAAGACCGCCTCGCTACCGGAAGTTGAATTTGAATGGAAGGTGCCGAAATGGTCAAACACCATCGAACGTGACCGCGCGCGCACCTACTTTCAAGCCTATTCGGCAGCCTGCGCCCTCTATTTCGCTGAACAGGCAATGGCCGAATTGCATGCCGGAAGAACCAAGACCTGGTCGGAATTTAAGGTGCCGGATGAAGCGATAGGTTGTGGCTTCCACGAAGCGGTGCGCGGCGTGCTCTCGCATCACGTCGTCATCCGCGATGGCAAGATTGCTAACTATCACCCCTACCCGCCGACGCCTTGGAATGCCAATCCGCGTGACATCTATGGCACTCCGGGACCTTATGAAGATGCTGTACAGGGCACCCCGATTTTTGAAGAGAACGGGCCCGACAACTTCAAAGGCATAGATATTATGCGTGCCGTCAGAAGTTTTGACCCGTGCTTGCCTTGCGGTGTGCATATGTACCTCGGTAATGGCAAAACGCTTGAAACGCGCCATTCGCCGATGTTCGGCGTGCATGGATAAATCGTTCGATCATTAATTGAGCCAGCCATAGCTCATAACCGGGCACGGAGGTTTATTCATCAATTCATGAGTCTGATCTCCGTGCCTTCTGCTGTCTCTAGCTTATTCGGCGGGTGATGGTTAGGAGGTAAAAGACATGGTCCAGGTAGCCTTGCTAGTACGACTCGAAGCCAAGCCCGGAAAAGAGCAGGAAGTGGAAGATTTTTTACGCGGCGGTTTGGCGATTGTAGAAGGTGAACCGGCGACAACCGCGTGGTTTGCCATTCGCCTTGGCCCGACGACGTTCGGCATCTTTGATGCTTTCCCGGATGAATCGGGACGGCAAGCGCACCTGTCCGGGCAAGTCGCAGCAGCGCTGATGGCGAAAGCTTCTGACCTGCTGGCTCTGCCCCCGCTGATTGAAAAGGTGGATGTTCTGGCGGCCAAGCTTCCCTAAGTCGTGGCGCGGGCGAACCGCTTAGCCATTTCATTCTATTTAACGAGGTCTGGTTGTGGCTCAATTTGATAAGAAAGAATTTCAACAACGGTTGCAAAAGATTGAAGGCTTGGTTCAAACCATTGAATCATCGGCTGATCCCCATATGCGCGCCAGCGCCATTGAATTGCTGCAAACCTTGATGGAAGTGCATGGCGCAGGGATTGAACGCCTGATGGAGATGGTTTTCGAGATGGCGGGAGGCGAAATCATTGACCGGTTTGGCGACGATGAACTGGTCGCCAGCCTGCTCTTGCTTTACGGGTTGCATCCGCTCGATATGGAAACCCGCGTGTTGCAAGCCCTCGATAAAGTTCGCCCTTATCTGCGTTCACACGGCGGCAATGTTGAACTGCTCAGCGCCCAGGACGGCGTTGTGCGATTGCAACTTCAAGGCAGTTGCAACGGCTGCGCCTCATCGGCAATGACCCTCAAGCTGGCGATTGAAGAGGCCATTTATGAAGCCGCGCCAGATATCACGGCTTTGGATGTCGAAGGCGTCGTTGCGCCAGCCGCGGCATTCGTGCAGTTGAAAAAATCTCATGAACCCGCTTCGCTTCTCGAAGCCAACGGCTGGGAAGATGTGCGCGGGCTGACTTCGATCGTTGAAGGCGCTGTGCAAACCATAGAGATTTCCGGCCGCCCGATTCTCTTCTGCCGCGTCGGTGAAAATTATTACGCCTATAACAATATTTGCCCGGAATGCGGGCAGACCATGCAAAGGGCAGCGCTGAAAATCACCACCCTGGTTTGTCCGACTTGTCAGCAAAGATTTGACGTGATGCGCGCCGGACGCGGACTCGATAAACCGAGTCTTTACCTTGAACCCTTCCCTTTGTTGATTGAGCAAGGACAAGCGAAAATCGCCTTGCCGGGGTTTCGCTAAAACAGAGATTTGGAAGGTCGCCGGGGATTCGCCTGAGGGCGAATTAGGGATGCAGGCGGCCTTCCATCAATGGCTAACTGAGCCGATGAATTCAACCCAAATATGAGTTCAACCCGAATGCCACAACGAAACCATGCCTTTGCCGCGCTACGCCGCTTTATGCGTAAGCCGACGGTCGCCGCCGAGCGTTGCGAATTATGCAGCGCCGAACTTGGACACGACCATCAACATCTGGTCGAACCGTTAAACCGCAAACTGGTCTGCACCTGTGACCCTTGCGCCATTTTATTCAGCAATCAAGAAGGCAAATATCGCCGGGTTCCCAAACGCATTCGCTATTTGCCCGATTTTCGTTTGACCGACGCCCAGTGGGAGAGTTTGCTGATTCCTATCAACATGGCGTTCTTCTTTCGTAGCAGTACGACAGGCAAAGTCGCGGCCTTTTATCCAAGCCCGGCCGGCCCGACGGAATCTCTGCTGGCGCTTGAGTCCTGGGAAGAGATTGTCGAACAGAATCCCCTGTTAAAAACCCTGGAACCCGATGTTGAAGCCTTGCTGGTTAATCGGGTGAGCCGAGGGCCGAAGCCTGCGGAATATTATCTTGCGCCAATTGATGAATGTTACAAACTGACGGGTCTGATTCGCGCGGGCTGGCGCGGACTCTCAGGCGGCGCGGAAGTCTGGGAAGAAATCGGCCACTTCTTTGACAACTTGAAAGCCCGTTCAAGTGTTATCAAGGAGGCCGCCCGTGCCTGATCTGAACTTTGAAGTTACGGGAGCCGAACCGCAAGCTTACGCGGCCTCTCCTTTGCTGAGTTTTAAACTCGCAATTGCCAACACCGATAGGGCCCAGGCCATTCACACCATCGCCTTGCGTTGTCAAATTCAAATCGAACCGACGCGCCGCCATTACCAACTCGCCGAACAGGAGCGCTTGCAGGACCTATTCGGCGAGCCGTCGCGTTGGGCAGAGACGCTGAGAACCCTGCTGTGGACGCATACGAGCGTCGTGGTGCCCGGCTTTATCGGCAGCACCGTGGTGGATTTGCCGGTTCCTTGCACGTTTGATTTTAATGTTGCGGCGACCAAATATTTTGCCGGATTGACGGATGGCGAAATCCCTCTGGTCTTACAACTGAGCGGCACGATTTTTTACGCCAACGACAGCGGCGCCTTGCAAGTCGCGCAGATTCCCTGGAGCAAAGAAGCGAAATACCGGCTCGCCGTAAAAGTCTGGCAAGAGATGATGAATCTTTACTACCCGAACAGCGCCTGGCTTTGTTTGCGTCGCGATGTGTTTGACCGTTTGCATGGTTACAAAATAGCGCGCGGGCTGCCGACCTGGGAGCAAACTCTGGAAAGTCTTTTGGTCAATGTTAAAGAGGCGCCTTCGCAAGAGCCTGAACTTGAGCCAGCAAAAATTGACCAGGCCAACCGTGAGAGGGTGCATTGATGGATTTCACAAGGGTGGAAAAAATTGCCGATGCGGTGCTCTACGAAGGGTACATGCTTTACCCTTATCGCGCTTCGGCAGTCAAGAATCGCCAGCGTTTCAATTTTGGCGCGTTGATGCCTGAATCTTTCAGTGAAGCTGAGCGCGGCACCGAAAAGTGGTGTGTGCAAACCGAGTGTCTGGTGAGAGGCAACCAACGGACGACCTTGACGGTCAGGGGACGATTCCTGCATTTGCTGGCGCGTGAAATTTATCAAACCACCCCTGCTTCAACTGGTGAGAAGAGTGATGGGGTTACCGATGCCGAGTTGCGGTTGGTTCAGGCGTTAGAAGTTGACGGGCAACTTTTTCAAACCTGGCAGGAAGCCGTTGAACGCGAGGTCAATGCGCCTGACCTCCGTTTGAGCGAACTATCCGGGCAACCCTTGCGCTTGCCGTTTACCTTTCCGGCAAAACACGAACGCCAATGGCTAGGCGACGCAAACGGACAAATCGTCGGCGCCATGCTTCGCCGCCAAGAGGCTATTGCCGGGGTTCTTGAAGTGCAGGTTGATGAGTTGCCGATTAACCAAAAAGAAGAGACTGAGCGTCAAGGATTGTTTAAGCTCGCCGTGCGTATTTTCAACACCACCCAATTGGAAAACGCCAACCAAAAAACTCGCGATGAAGCGTTGATGTATGCCTTGGCTTCGGCGCATACCATACTCGGTGTCGAGGGCGGCGAATTTATTTCGCTTCTTGATCCGCCGGAAAGGTTTCGCGAAGCCGCTGAAAGCTGCAAAAACTCCGGCACCTATCCGGTGCTTGCAGGAGACCGGGCAACGCGCGATGTGATGCTGTCATCGCCGATTATTCTTTATGACTATCCGCAAATTGCGCCGGAAAGCGATGGCGATTTATTCGATGGAACAGAGATTGACGAAATCCTCTTGCTGCGCATTATGACGCTGACGGATGAAGAGAAACGCGAGATGCGAAGTGTTGACGCGCGGGCGCGACAAATTCTCGAACGAACCGAAACGCTGCCGCCCGAACAACTGATGAAACTGCATGGCGCGTTGCGAGGACTGCGCTAGATGGAGACAGGTGATGAACGAACTGGATTGGCATTTACTGGAAGACCAACTGCCGCTTGATTCGATCAAGGTCTGTGGCATCGAACTGAAACCAGGGGCTCGCGTGCGCCTGAAACCTCGCCTGGGCGGTGATATTTTTGATCTCGCTTTAGCCGGGAAGACGGCAACCATTGAAGCCATCGAGCAGGATTATGAAAACCACATCCTGGTTGCCGTCATCATTGATGACGACCCGGGAAAAGATATGGGACTTCTGAGACAACCGGGTCATCGTTTCTTTTTTTCTCTCGATGAAATCGAACCCCTTGTATTTGAGGAAATCGTTTAGCGGATATTAAAGGTGGCCGTATGGTACAACCGCGCATTCTGGTTGCCTGCATCGGCAACATTTTTCAAGGCGATGACGCCTTCGGTGTTGAAGTCGCAAAGCATCTTGTGCAGCGCCCTTTGCCCGATGAAGTGCGCGTGGTTGATTATGGGATTCGCGGGTTCGATCTGGTCTATGCCTTGATGGAGTCGCCCGAGACCACCATCTTTGTTGATGCGACCCAGCGCGGCGGGGCGCCGGGAACGCTCTATGTTATTGAGCCGGATTTATGTGAGCTAGCCCAACAAAATCAACCCGGGTTAATGATTGAGCCACATGGGATGAACCCGATGAAGGTTTTAAGTATGGCGAAGGCTATGGGCGCAGAGTTTAAAAAATTATTGGTCGTTGGTTGCGAACCGGAAACGCTTGGCGGGGAAGAGGGTGCAATGGGACTGAGCCTTGCGGTGCAAGCGGCGGTTTTGGAAGCCGTCGGTTTGGTCGAAGGGTTGGTCCGAGAGAACCTGGCATAGCGGTTGCTCTTACCTTAAATGTATGAATCATTTAAGAAAAGGAGCGTATGAGCATGACACACAATAATTTGTTTAATTGGAAAAAGAAAAAAGAGTCTCATTTAAATAAATGGTCGATCATTGGGGGCGCGTCGCTTGCGCTTGCCGGTATCGCAGCGGTTTATGGATTTTCTGACCTCAAGCGATACCTCAGAATCGTCACGATGTAAAAGAGCTTGAGCTAACGTTGTTGCGAGAGTATGCGAACCGCCTGTGAAGCCATTTGCTCTTTGATTTATTGATTGACCTCTTCAACCAACTTGCGAAGCCTTGAGGCCTAGCGGATTTATCAACCGCTAGATTGACCCCTAGCCCGCAGTCCATATCTGGGGCGGTATATCTTTCAAAGGAGTGTGATAATGGAACACAAGGGCAACAATTCAGAAGGCCGAGATACGCTTTATTTGATGGGCGGTCTCGCATTAATGGTTTTCGGCGCCGGATTAGTGATGTCGCATCCGGCTGTGCGTAAAACGGTGAGCGCGGGATTATCTGCGGTTTTGCCTGGCTTACAAGATAAATTTCCAGTCGATTTATCGGCTCTGGGTCCCGATATTCAAAAATATATTCGCCTCAGAGAGATGTAATTTGGAGATGCGTTAAGGTAAGAAAGGCGCCGTTTGCATGAGTGAGAATGGATTATCTGTGGTTCGCTATAAGTTGGATGCTGCTCAAAGTAAATTCACCGTCCAGGCCTTTGCTACGGGGTTGCTTGCCGGATTTGGACATAACCCAATAGTTGCGATACGTAACTTCGAGGGGGAAGCGCAACTTGCGCCGGATACTCTAACCCAGGTTGCGTTGCGCTTAGATATCAACGTCAATTCTCTGTATCTGCTGGATGAGGTAAAAGAGAAGGATAAGCAGGAAATCGAACGCACGATGCTTCATGAGGTGCTTGAAGTTCAGCGTTATCCTGAAATCATTTTTCAGAGCACGGAGATTACCCTGACGCGAATTATTCCGGGGCGCTATAGAGCAAAAATAATTGGCGAGGTGACCATGCATGGCGTGACGCGCCAGGGGATTTGGATTATGGCGCAAATTAATTTGAATGGCGACGACCTGCGGGCGCACGGTGATTTTGTTTTAAGGCAAACCGATTTCAACATCAAATTGGTGTCAGTTGCCGCCGGCGCGCTCAAACTTAAAGATGAAGTGAAATTCACCTTCGACCTCATCGGGCATAAAGAGTAATTTGGACATTTATGAATGTACAAAGGAGCTCAGGGCAGGAGAGACATGAGAGCGAAAAGACATCGCGATATTTGGAAAGGGTTAGCCGCTGGGGCGATTAGCGGGCTGGCGGCCTCCTGGGTCATGAATCAATTCCAAGCCGCCTGGGGCAAGATGGCGGAAGGCAAGGCCAAGCCCCACGGCGCGCAATCGTTGCAAGAGGGCACCCCCGAACACGGAGTCGGTCGCGAATTAAAGGAACAAGGAAACGATCAAGGAGATGACAATGCAGCGGTGCGCATGGCGAAAATCATTTCCATAGAAGCTTTTGGTCACAAATTGAAACGTAAACAAGAGAAGGATGTCGCCGGCGCCGTTGCCCATTACGCCATGGGCGCAACGAGCGGCGCTATTTATGGCGCCGCCGCTGAATTCTTGCCTGAAGTTACAATCGGCACAGGACTACCGTTTGGCGCCGCCGTCTGGTTGGTTGCCGACGAAGGTATTGTACCGGCTCTCGGCTTGTCCAAAGCGCCAACGGAATATCCGCTTTCAAAGCACGCTTATGCCGTGGCCTCGCATTTGGTTTATGGCGTGGCAACCGAGCTGGTGCGCAATGCTGTGCGCCGCATTTTGTGATAGTTTTGACGAGCCAGGTAAATGCGAATTGAAGATAAAAGAGTCGTTGCGGTTCAATTAGCCATGCATGAATTATCAATTGCCATGAGCATGGTCGAGATGGCCACCGAAGAAGCGGCGCGTTATGGTGACGTGCAGATAACGGCGTTGCATCTGAAACTTGGACAACTATCGGGCATCGTTAAAGAGGCATTGTTATTTTCGTGGGAAATCGCTTGCGAAGGGACGCCGCTTTCCGGTTCACATCTGGTGATAGAAGAGATCCCGGTGGTGGTTTATTGTTCGGTTTGTCAGCAAGAACGTCCGCTTGATTCAATACAACAATTCTTTTGTCCAAGTTGTCATACGCCGACGCCGGAAGTCCGACACGGCAAGGAACTCGAAGTTATCGCTTTGGAGATTCAATAAATGGGCACGCCGCGGTTACTGGAGGTCAGACAAAAGGTGTTGAAGCGCAACGATGTGTTGGCGCGCACCTTGCGCGAGCGCTTTCGCGAAGCCGGTCTTTTTACGGTCAGTCTGGTTTCAAGTCCGGGGGCCGGTAAAACCGCTTTTCTGGAAAAGACGCTGACCAAACTTCGCGGCTCCTGCAAGGTCGCAGCCTTGGTTGGCGACCTGGCGACTGACAACGACGCCGCCAGACTGGCGCGCGCCGAAGTTCCAGTTAGACAAATCACCACGGGGACGGTTTGTCATCTCGAAGCCGAAATGGTCGAGCGCGCACTCGAAGGGTGGAATCTTCAGGAGCTTGACCTGCTGTTTATCGAAAATGTCGGCAACCTCGTCTGTCCGTCAAGTTACGATTTAGGTGAAGACTTACGTCTGGTGTTGATGTCGGTGACGGAAGGCGAAGATAAACCGCTGAAATATCCGACGATTTTTAATACGGCTGATGTGGCGCTCATCACCAAGATTGACCTTGCCGAGGCCGTCGAATTCGATTTGCTGGCGGCGCGTCACAGCCTTCAATCGGTTCATCCCGGAATGCCGGTTTTTGAACTATCAGCAAAGAGCGGGCAAGGAATGGACGAATGGTTTGGATTTTTGCTTTCGCGTTTGCGAAGCTAGCGCGCTTAATCTAGGCGCGTCGGCTTCACGGAGGGGTGAATTTATGTGTTTAGCGATACCCGGCAAAATCATTGACATTGTTGATGCAGAGAATCAAATCGCCAAAGTTGAAGTCGGCGGTGTGCGGCGCAATGTCAGTACCGGTTTGCTTGACGATGTCAAAATCGGCGACTACGTGTTAATCCACGTCGGGTTCGCAATGAGTAAGGTTGATGAAAAAGAGGCGCAGGAGACCTTGCGCCTGTTACAGGAGTTGGGTTCATACGAGGAAGAGTTTGAACAATTCAGCACGGCTATCGAATAAAGATCATCTGACAAATAACCCATGAGCAAACCCATTGAAGATTTTTCACGCGCGTTTTATCCCTTCCTGCATACGGAGGAACGCCAGCCGCAGGAGTTGATGGAAGAGCTGCGTTTTTCGTTAATGGAAAAAGCGCGTGAGAGCAGCGCCATTAAAGAACGATTTTTTGAAACCCATAAAGACGCGATACTGCAAGCCTCGCTCGAACTGGCAAAAGCCTTTCATCGCGGAGGTAAGTTGTTGGTATGCGGAAATGGGGGTTCCGCTACGGACGCCGAACATATCGCCGTGGAGTTTATGCACCCGATTACCGTCGGCCGCAAAGCGCTTCCGGCAATCTGTTTGAATAACGATATGGCGATGGTCACGGCGGTGGCGAATGATGTGGGTTTTGCAGATGTTTACACCCGGCAAATCATCGCGCTGGGCGAGGCCGGCGACGTCTTGCTGGCGCTTTCGACAAGCGGCAATTCAGAAAACATTTTGCACGCTTTTTACACGGCGCGCCGCCTGCACCTGAAGACCATTGGCTGCGCCGGAGGCGATGGCGGCAAGATGGCCGCGCTTCATGCCGAGGGCATGCTCGATTATTGTTTGACCGTGCCCACGTCAAGCATTCACCGCATCCAAGAGACGCATGTCGCGCTCTATCATATTCTGTGGGATTTGGTGCATACCTTTTTGCAAGACCAGTCGCTGGTTGAAGATTAAGGAAGAGCGAGATGAAATTCATAGATGAATATCGTCAAAGTGAATTGGCGCAGGTTCTGGCCAAAAAGATTGCCGGGTTGACAGCCCAACCGCTCAAACTCATGGAAGTTTGCGGCGGTCATACGCACACCATTTTCAAATATGGCATCGAAGACCTCTTGCCGCCGAATATTGAAATGATTCACGGTCCCGGTTGTCCGGTCTGCGTCATTCCAACCGGACGGGTTGATGACGCCATTTCAATTGCTCAACGACGAGAGGTAATCTTCACGACCTTTGGCGATGCGATGCGTGTACCCGGTTCAAAGACCAGTCTGTTGAATGCCAAAGCCGATGGCGCAGATGTACGAATGGTCTATTCGCCGCTCGATGCGTTGAAGATAGCCAGGAAAAACCCCGACCGCCACATCGTCTTTTTCGGGCTTGGTTTTGAAACGACTTCGCCGTCAACGGCAATGACGGTTTTGCAGGCCGCAAAAGACGGCATAGAAAATTTCAGCCTCTTCTGCAATCACATCTTAATTCTTCCGGCCTTAAAAGCCATGCTCGATTCGCCCGATTTACAACTCGACGGCTTTGTCGGCCCCGGCCATGTCAGCACCGTCATTGGCACGCGGTGTTATGAATTTGTGCCGCGCGAATACGGCAAACCGCTCGTCGTAACCGGCTTTGAACCGTTAGATATTTTGCAGTCGGTCTATATGATCGTGCGGCAAATTGTCGAAGGACGCGCCGAGGTCGAAAACCAATATGGACGCGCCGTTGAGCCGAGCGGCAACCGCAAAGCCCTGGAAGTTTTAGCCGAGGTCTTCGAGCCGCGCGGATTTTTCGAGTGGCGCGGGCTGGGTTCCATTGCGCACAGCGGCATGAAGTTACGCAGCAAATACGCGAAGTTTGATGCCGAGTTGAAATTCAGCGTGCCGGGTTTGCGGGTTGCCGACCCCAAAGCCTGTCAATGCGGCGAGATTTTAAAAGGTGTAAAAAAGCCCTGGGAATGCAAAGTCTTCGGTACGGCCTGCACGCCGGAAACGCCTATCGGTTCCTGCATGGTCTCATCGGAAGGCGCCTGCGCGGCTTATTATAATTTTGGCCGTCTCTCGAAAGTTGCCGAGCGTTCAACTGCGCAACTTTCGACAGCAAGGATGTGATATGCCGACTGAGTTTACGCCGTCGCCCCTGTTTCAACGCGTCGAACGGGCGCGGCGCAGAAAAGCGCCAATTAAAGACACCCACATCACGCTGGCGCATGGCAGCGGCGGCAAAGCGATGCATGAATTGATTGAAGGGCTCTTTCTGGAATATCTGAAAAATCCCCTCCTTGAAAAACTCGAAGACCAGGCAGTTTTTGAAATCCGTAATCCTGCGATGATTGCGAATGGCGAGACCACTCAGGGCGCCCTGCGCCTGGCCTTTACGACCGATTCTTATGTGGTTGACCCCATCTTTTTTCCGGGCGGCGATATTGGCGAACTCGCCGTCAATGGTACGGTCAACGATTTAGCGATGAGCGGCGCGCGCCCCCTCTATCTATCTGCCGGCTTTATCATCGAAGAGGGTTTTGCCATCGAAGACCTCAAACGCCTTCTCGCATCCATGCGCGATGCGGCGCACGCGGCCGGTGTTGACATCGTCACCGGCGATACTAAGGTTGTTCAAAGAGGCAGCGCCGACAAAATCTTTATCAACACCGCAGGCATCGGCGTGATTGAACGCCCGGTCAATATTTCTGCCGGGCGCGCGCAGGCCGGCGACCGGGTTATTTTAAGCGGCGCGATGGGCGATCACGGAACCACCATCTTGATTGCGCGCGGCGAGCTTGAACTGGAAACCGATATTGAAAGCGACACCGCGCCGTTGCATTCCCTGGTTGATGAGATGCTCGATGAAGCGGCGCGGGCTGCCAGGCTCGAGGCCATTCATACGTTGCGCGACCCGACGCGCGGCGGCGTGGCAACAACCTTGAATGAAATCGCGCTCACCTCCGAAGTCTGCATTGAAATTTACGAAAACCGCATTCCGGTGCGCGAAGCAGTGAAAGGCGCGTGCGAGATTTTAGGGCTTGACCCGCTTTATGTAGCCAACGAAGGAAAGCTGCTGGCGATTGTCGCCAGCGATATTGCCGAACAAGTCGTTGCGCGCATGCGCGAAAATCCTTATGGGCGCGAGGCCTGTATTATCGGCGAAGTGAAACCTGAGCCGCAGGGCATCGTCGCCATGGTGACCGGATTTGGCGGCAAGCGCATCGTTGACATGCTGGTTGGCGAACAATTGCCGCGCATCTGTTAATTGTTTGCCGAATTGCTTAACCATTCCCTGGCTTTCTTATTTTCCTAACTTGAATAGCGCCGTAGAGGAAAGCCTTGACCACCGGCATTCGTCCGGCACCCTTAAATCATCCGCACCGTATCATCAAAGCTGCGGGCGGCGTGTTCCAGGTGAGCCGTCGCATGAGCGTGAATGGTTTCAACGTGGCGCCAGCGAATGCCATGCGCGCGGCGCAAAATTTTGATTTTCAAATTTGCTACTTCACTGTTGATGCAATAGAGCGGTTCGCCATCCGGGTCAACATATTTCACCTGCAACATATCCTTCAAGCGACATTGTGCGGTGCCTTTGATATAAAGCTTGGTGTTTAAGGCGGAAAAATGCCAGTAGCCGATTCCTAATTCATGCTGCCAGTGTTCGGCAAGCCGCAGCCGCGTGAAGTGATGCTCTTCGCCGCGATGTCTGAGGTATAAGGACAGCAGGGGCGAAAGCGTGCGACCCACACGACGTGGGCGCGCCGACAACCCTTCAAACACGGTTCCTTCATATTTATCAAAAGCATTTGCATGCACCCACACCCATTCGTCCACATGCTTGTTACCCCAGAGGTGCGTTTGACAGCCGGGCTCGTCATTTAAAACGATTTCTTCGCCGTCAATGACGACAACCCCTGTAAAGCGCGTGTCCAGATTCGGCGAACAGACAAACGATGAAGGACGAACAATCGTCATCAAGCTTTTCGGCACATGATGATAGGTCGTTTCGTTCGGAATGAAACTCAAATCCCAACTGATGCTGTGCTGATGATTGGTTACCTTGCCGGTGGCTTGCGACAGAGAAAGCTGCGCGTCTTCGATGTGCAGGTTGAAGGGCGCTTTTTCAGGATGAAACGCTTGAATCGGATGCGCTTGAATTAAACCGAAATTCTTATCCGCGTGATGACGGTCAAAGACCGCTGCCCACAGTTCAGCGCGCGCCAGTGGCGAACTTTGATTGAGGGTAACAAACGAGTCTTGCGGACGTTGGGGAATTTCGATGGTATAGCGAAACCAGAAACCGCGTCCGGTCGAGCGTTGATTGAAAGTTAGAAACCAGACTTCATAATGCCCGGCGCTTTTTTCGTCCCAACGGCATAGATTAGCCGTATCGTTTGCCGCAATGCCGAATGCCGGGTTGACGCTCACAGCCATATCGAAAAATCCTGTTTGGAATTGGCGAGGTGTGCGCTGAGAAGGAGTGTTGAATACGCTTCAGGGCTACTCAGCACTCTGACCTTACACCATCGCCACAAGATTGGACAAACGATTTTTGCGGCGCGAGCAAGCGCCGCGAATCAGGCAGCTTTCAAGCTAGGGAAACTCTTTTGCATCAAAGGAGACCTTCACCTTCGGATTTTGTGGAAAGGACAACTGAGGCGGATTACCAACCCTTGGTCTCCACCTCATCCGAGGATAAGCTTTTGCTTTAGCCGGAAAGCCCTTTGCCTGAACGAAAGAGCCTTCAATGATTTTGCTGGGAGGCCAACATCCTGCTCGGATTTGCGGCGGCGACCGCTTCTGTAAAATAAGGTAGCGGCGCTTGATTCTCCTTGGGCTTTGGATTCTAATTGAAAATATCCTCATCTTGACGACATTCAGAAAGGAGTAAGTATGGCAAACAGCGACAAAGTTAAAATTGAACAAGATGCGACACGTGTTATTCGTTGGCTCGCAGAACACCGCGCCGTATTTGAGCAAACCGGTATAGATGAAACGACGCTCTCCGGTTCGGTTGGACTCGCAGAGACGGAAATCACGCAGGCCGTTGATCATTTAGAAAATCACGAAGCTGTCGTGAGGTTCCCGCACGCCTCAACAACTCCGCCAAGCGTCATACTCAAACCCGGACGCGGTTGGGCTGACTTGCTCAAGAAAGTGGCGGAAGCCGGACGCGCAACCAATAGCTAAACGCTAAACTAGCTAAATGCTAATCCGACATCGAAGGCAAAACGATAAGCGTTACTCTTGGACTCGCCTCGCGGATTTTCATCTCACCTGCACTTCGCCTGACCGAAGCGCGGGCACGGGCGAGGTTTAGCTTGCCAACTGATGCCATGGCCATTCTTAACCTTCATTGAACTGAGCATTGACGCGCGGTAAAGCCAGCTTGGATAATTAGCGACTGCAGGATTTTGCGTGAGAGGTTGAGGTGGCAAAATCAAAGAACAATCTCGAAATTGAAATTAAATTGGCTTGTGATTCTCTCGCCCCCATGCTGAACGCCGGATTTGCAGTACGCATCGAAAAGCCGCGCTACTTTGAAGACAATTGGCTGTTGGATTTTGCCGACGGGCGGCTTTTCAGTGACGGCGCCGCCTTGCGTGTGCGTTTGGCAAACGGCAAAGGGCTGGTGACCTATAAAGGCCTTGTAGAAGAGAGCGCGACTTCGCCGCTTAAAGTGCGTGAAGAGATTGAAACCGAAGTCGCCGAACCTGAGCAAATGGTGCTGCTGTTTGAACGTCTGGGTTTTCATCGTTCATTCCGTTATCAAAAGTATCGCACGGATTATCGCCTTACCCTTGATGGAAAGCAGATCGCCGTCACCTTTGACGAAACGCCGATGGGAAATTTTGTGGAGATTGAAGGCGACGAACCCGGCGTGCTCGCCGTTTTGAAGGCCGCCGGGTTTCAAAACGAAGACATTATCCGCGAAAGCTATCCTGAACTTCAGGCCAATCGCTGTCGCGCGCGCGGCATACCCGTTGAAGATTTGATTTTTTAAGGTAGAAAATAGGAATGGGGATTCAGGGACCTAACTTTGAACTCCTAAGCCCTATAATCCTGTACCCTGAAATTATGAAAGCAATGATTCTCGCAGCCGGATTTGGCAATCGCTTGTGGCCTCTGACCCAGGACCGCGCCAAGCCTGCAATTCCTTTCCTCGGTCGCCCGCTGATTGCTCATTCGGTTGACTATTTGAAGAATGCCGGCGTCACCAACATCATTGTTAATCTGCATTATCAGGGCAATTCGATTCGCAAAGCGCTCGGCGATGGCACAGACTTCGGCGTGCAGATTCATTATTCGGAAGAAGCCGAGATCCTCGGAACATCGGGCGGCATTGATAAAGTGCGTGATTTACTTTCGGACGAGGATTTCATTGCCATCAATGGCAAGATTGTCACCGACATTGATTTACACTCGGCAATTCAAACCCATCAACAACAAGGGGCGATTGCCACCCTGGTACTCAAGGAGAATCGGGCGCGCGAGCGCTTCAGTATGGTCGAGATTGACGGGCGTCAGTGGATTTCGCATTTCGCAGGATTTCCCGAACCCGTCGCAACGGCTGCCGACTCGCTCAATCTGGGCAGCTCGGTGACCGCCAATGAACCTGTGGCGCCGCTGATGTTCGTCAGCATTCATATTCTATCGCCGCGAATTTTTGATTACATTCCGCGAGGCTGTTTTTCGGATACCGTGCGCGATGTGTATCCGGTTGCGATGCAAGCGGGCGAGCCGGTCGTCGCGCACATTGCCGAAGGTAACTGGTATGAATTTAGCACCCTGACCCGTTATCTTGAACTGAGCCTCGCCTTGCTGCACAAAGAAGGTCAATCGGTTGTCCGGGGCGCCGGTTGCAAGATTGCCGAAGGGGCGATGGTTTCCGACTCCATTCTGTGGGATGATGTGACGGTTGAACGCGGCGCGGTTGTCCGCCAGGCGGTTTTAGCCGAAGGCGTGCGGATTCCGACAAACTCCCGGATTGAACGCGCCGTTGTCGTACGTCGCGAAGTGGTTCAAAAGGGCCCCGAAGATAGACAACGTGTGGAGATCGCTGCCATTGAAGAGGCCGGCGATAATCTCATCGTTCATCTCAAATAAGCTGGCAAATTTTTATATGACCGCCATACCAGAAACAACTCTTTCGCCGGAAATCACCGAACTTGCTGCCGGGTGTTTGCACGCGCAAACCGCAAATGTGGTCATCAGCAAAGTCACCGGCGATGCTTCGACGCGCGCCTATTTTCGCGCCGCCGCCGGTTCGCAGAGCCTCATCATTGCGCTTTACGGCGCGCCGTTCGACGAACGGGTAAGCGCGATTGATCGGCTGACAGCACGGGAGATAGAAAATCCATCGGCGCGATTACAGTTTGCCAGCGACCCGGTCGCTTACCTTGAAGCCACGGCGCTTTTTCTCAAGGCCCATCTGCCGGTGCCGGGCATCCTGGCGACGTCAGGCGCCAACCAGGTCATCTTCATTGAAGATGTCGGTGACGCGCGGTTGCAGGATTGGATGCACGGTCGCCCACTGAGCGAAATCAAAGAGGCGTATCGGCGGGCGATGCAGCTCATTGTTAAAATTCAGGAAGCCACCAAACTGGCTGTGGAAGCCGGTTCCATCTGTTCGCATCTCTGTTTCGATGAAGCCAAATTGAAATGGGAACTGGGATTTTTCTTCGTCAATTACGTTAACAAGTATTTGAATTTAAAACTCGACGCCGCGACTTCGATGGCGATACAACGGGATTTCAAAACCCTTTGCGCGGCGCTGGCCGCCTGTGAGCGAGTCCTGACGCATCGCGATTATCACACCCGCAATTTGATGATGAAGGACGGGGAGATGTTCATCATTGACCATCAGGATGCGCGGATGGGACCGGCAAGTTATGATGTCGCTTCCTTCCTTAGCGACCCCTATGCGGCGATTGATGAGGCGACTAAAGAGGAGATGCTGGAACTCTTTATCGAGATGAAAGCCGCTTCAAGCGTACCGCTTGCCGGGCCTGATGCGTTTCGCCAGGAACTGCACTTGATGACGATTCAACGAATGCTCAAAGCCATCGGCACTTATGCCTATCAAGCTGCAGTGATGAAAAACGAGATTTATGTTGGTTATATGGCGCCTGCCGCACGCGCCGCGCTTGCTTCGATACTTGCGCTCGGAAGATTTGACGCCATACGAGCGCTGCTTGAAAAAGCCAATGCATGAGAAAACTTGTAAAGAAATTTGCTGACCTCCTAGCCGCCCTCTTTGCTCTACCTTTTTACTTCTGGTTTCTGATTGAATCTGCTCTTGGCGGCGGCAAGTCCGCATTTGAAGGCGCGTCACAAGCCGTCGGTCTCATTCCGGGAAATTTTGGCAATTACATTCGCCGCGCCTTTTATCGCTGGACGCTTCAGAAATGTTCGCGCACCTGCCAAATCTCTTTTGGCGTTCTCTTTTCTCACCGGCAAGCTGAAATCGGCGAGAATGTTTACCTCGGCGCAAATTGCGATATTGGGCGCGTCATCCTTGAAGACGATGTTTTACTGGGCAGCAGCGTTCACGTTTTAAGCGGCAAGCGACAACATTTCGCAGGTGATACCCGCCAGCCGATTCGTTTGCAGGGTGGCGAGTTCAGTGAAGTGCGAATTGGCCGCGGCGCCTGGCTTGGCAACGGCGCAATCGTGATGGCGAATGTCGGTAAACACGCCATCGTCGGCGCCGGAGCCGTCGTCACCCAAGAGGTTGAAGACTATGCAATCGTCGCGGGCAACCCGGCGGCGCTGATTCGCAAACGCACAGAAAAGCAAACTCCATAGTTTGAGTATTCGTGCAGACGATTGGATTAAAGCGAGAGTTAAAGGTCAAAGTGAAGAGCCATTGCTTCAAATTTAGCGGAGTATTTAGAGCCCGTGAAGCGGGCTCTAAATGGAAAGTCATCTATTCCTCATTTAAGCTTCGCCAGTTCCGCAAGCAGCGTTTCATCAAGTGGGCGCACTTTATAGTCGCTGGCGACATACGTCCAGCGCACAATACCTTGCTTATCTAAAATGAAAACTGCGGCAGTAGAAATTTTTCCGCCGGGGTCAAGAATCGAATAGCTGTCTATGACCTGGTGCCCATCATCGGAAAGAATTGGATAAGGGATTTTAAGCTGCTCGGCCATCTTCTGACTTTTATCAGGTGCGTCAACGCTGATGGCAATGATTTCTGCGCCGGCGGCTTTGAACTTATCGTAATTGGTAACCAAACTGGTTAATTGTTTCCGGCAATAAGGTCACCAGGAGCCTCTATAAAACACCAGCACGAGTTTCGCTTTACCGGCGTAGTCTTTGAGCGCGACTTGTTTGCCGGTGTGCGAAGGCAGGCTGAACTCGGGGGCGCGGTCGCCTACTTTGGGAGTTTCGGCGAAAGCTGTAAGAACAAATAGCGATACCAGCGTAAATGTTTTAAGCAATCTCAACATGGCAATTTCTCCTCTAATGAATTGCAGATATCGGAGTTTTGTAGATTTCATTTTTCAAACGGCAAAATTCAAAGATGGGGGTTCTGGTTCGGTTTGAACTTCACCAAAATTCATCCCTATTGATTAAATGCAAACGCCCGCCGGATTTATTCCGACCCCTAAAAACAAAACCGCCACGCCCTTTTTCAAAGGCGTGACGGTTAAATTACGAGCAGGGTGAAATCAATCAGCCGCGTTCGCCAATCGGCGTATAAGTTAAATCCATCGGGCCAACATATTCAGCGCGCGGACGAATCAAGCGATTGTTTTCGTATTGTTCAAGGATGTGCGCCGTCCAACCGGAAATACGACTGCAAGCAAAAATCGGCGTGAACAGATCGGTCGGAATGCCGAGCGAATAGTAGGTCGAAGCTGAATAGAAATCTACGTTGGCATATAGCCCTTTTTCGCGCATCACCACCTCTTCCATCTTGCGCGACATCTCGTACCATTTTGACTCGCCGGTCTGCTTTGCCAGTTCGCCGGACATTTTCTGCAAATGAACGGCGCGCGGGTCTGTGGTCTTATAGACGCGATGCCCGAAGCCCATAATCTTTTTCTTTTGTGCGAAGGCCTCAAGAACCCAGGGTTCGACCTGATCAACGCTGCCGATTTCCAGCAGGTTTTTAATCACCCCTTCATTGGCGCCGCCGTGCAACGGTCCCTTGAGGGTGCCGATTGCTGAAACCACAGCCGAATACATATCCGATAAAGTCGCAGCCGTGACGCGCGCCGCAAAGGTCGAGGCATTCAATTCATGGTCAGCGTGCAAGATAAAGGCAATATCCATGGTGCGGGTGGCCACTTCGTCGGGCTCGCGGCCGGTCAGGGTGTAGAGAAAATTTCCGGCAATCGATAGATCGTCGCGTGGCGCAATCGGTTCAAGTCCCTTGCGAAGCCGTTGAAAGGTGGTAACGATAGTCGAGAATTTTGCCGTCAAACGAATGGCTTTGCGAATGTTTGCCTCGCGCGATATATCCTGTCCGTCCGCATCATAAAGCCCTAGCGCCGCCACCACGGTGCGCAACATATCCATAGGGTTTACGCCCTGGGGAAGCGCGCGAATGAAGGCCACAATTTCATCTGGCAAAGCCGGTTCTTTTTTGAGCTGTGACTTGAGTTCTCCGAGTTGGGAACGGGTTGGAAGCTGGGTGTTCCAGAGCAGATAAATGACTTCTTCAAAAGTTGAATGTTGCGCGAGGTCATGAATGTTGTAACCGCTATAGACTAATTTTCCGATGACTCCATCAACTGTGCTGATAGACGAGGTGGCGGCGACAATCCCTTCCAGACCAGCCCTTGCGGCATTGGCTTCACCCGACATAGGTTTCATTTCCTTTCAATGGTAAGTTCAATAAATCCTGAGTGTTTTTCAGATATTCAAGAATAGGCAACGGGATTTCGCGTGTCAACGATGCAGGAAAAAGTTGCGCGTAAAAATGAGGCCGCATAGCTTTGTAGCGCCTGCAACAACAGGCGCTACGAATTTGCACAGTTCAATACCTGCTCGTTCAAAAGGTACATATCGAAGCGAATTCCGAGCGCAGATTATGGCTCGTGTAACTGGGAATGCCGCGCAATAAAGGCAACCCGCCGACGCTCAATACCGAACGATTCGCGGCGCGGGTTCGGCAATAACCTTTTATCGCGCCGCAACCCACGAGGTTCATTGAGTGGGCCTGCAAGGCCTATTGAGAGCGCTTCTTCTGTAGTCCGCAATCCTTTAGTAACCCCTAGGCGCAACAAAAGGTCGGCAATTGCCGCAGTTTTGTCAAAGCTTGAAGATGGAGCGGTTGAATTGCCAGGTTTCTCATCAGTCGCGGGAATTGAATTTGCAGGTTGTTGTGCGTGAACCTGGGATATGGAATAAGGTGAAAAAGATTAGGACGCGCAATAGGTGAGCTGGCCTATCAAACTCCTTCCGAAGGTTCTGCTGGCGGCCTCCTTGCAGGTTGCTCTTGAACCTCTGGTTTATTCATTTCATCAGGGTGATGATTTTCGGCAAGATGACGCGCTCGTTCATAATCTTCACGAGGATTGCGTCCGGTGACTCTCCTATACCAGGCCGGATGATGAGTCCACGCCCAGGCTTTGGTCACGGTGCCGCTAATCATTGAGCGGAAGGTCCCGGGTTCGCTGATGGTGCCTTGATAAATGTGAATGAAAAAGCCGCCGAGCATAACCAGAGCGGCGAGATCGTGAATCACATAGCTAATGGCGACCGCCAGGCGCGGCACCACATCATCGAACCACATCAATATGCCGGTCACCAGAAAGAGCAAGGCGCTTACGGCAATTGCCCAAAAGTAGAGCTTCTGTCCGCCGTTGAAGAACTCGGTATCTTCAGATTGTAGTTTGTCCTGATTGGTCGTATAGGCCTTGATGCGGCGCATAAACCGGCTGTCGGCCGCCGTCCAGGCCATCGGCGCGAACCAGTTCAAAAACTGAAAGAAGAAAAAGAAGGTGAAAGCAAGACTAAACCAGGGGTGTAGGAAGCGCGTCATGGCGCCGCCACCAAATAGCGGCGCGAGGAAAGCGAAGAGACGCGGCGAATAGATGGCAAACCCCGTTAGCAGCGCGAGGATAAAAAAAAGCGCCACTGACCAGTGTAGAAAGCGCGTGTAGAGCGGATGGCGCAAGAGTTCACCCCGATGAATAACGGTGTGTCCAAACTTGCTAAATTGCCGCCTCGCCTTCTCGTCGAATTGCTCAATCTCTGCGCTCATCGTCTCTCCTTTGATTCACCACCTGGCCTTCGCTCGTCGCCTCCGCCTCGTCGCCGACCGTTTCTACGGGAAGCGCTTCAGGTTGCGGTCGCTTCGGCCCGATAAAAATGTAATGGAAGAAAATGGCGATGATGCCTAAAATCGCCATCACCAAACCCAGCGGTTTGAATAGCCATTTCCAGACGGTGTAGCTGGCGGGGATCTGCGGATTGGCCGGCAATCCGCCATATAGTTCCGGTCGTGTGAGGTCGTGCAGCACATAAAGGACGTGGGTGCCGCCGATAGATTGCGGGTCGTAAACACCGGCATTGGCATAACCTGAATAGTCGCGCAACTGTGCGGCTCGCTGCTCGGCTAGGGCTTTCATTTCATCTTTGGTGCCGAAATGTAAACAGCCCGTCGGGCAGGCTTTGATGCAAGCGGGTTCAAGTCCTGCGCCGACGCGGTCAGAACAGAGCGTACATTTAAAAACCTTTTTGGTTTGCGGATTGAATTTCGGAATATCGAACGGACAACCGGAGATGCAGTAGCCACAGCCGATGCAATTCTGTTGTTGAAAATCAACGATGCCGTTGACATATTTGACAATCGCGCCATCTGCGGGGCAGGCGCGCAAGCAGCCCGGGTCGGCGCAGTGCATACACTGGTCTTTACGCATTAACCACATCAATTCGCCATCATCCCGCTGATGCTCATTGAATTTGATCAGGTTCCAATAATTCCATTCGGTTGTCGGCATCGTCTGGTAAGTATTATCGAACGTCGTTTCGCGGAACGGATACCTGTTCCATTCAACACACGCCACTTCGCAAGCTTTACAGCCGATGCAGGTCGTCACATCGATTAACTTGGCAACCTCAGAATCGCGTTGCATGCCTTGACCGGGAACCGGGCCGGGATGCGCCGATATTTGTTCAATCTGGAATAATCTTCTATCCATACCTGCACTCCTTTAGGCCCGCTCAATCTTCACCAGAAAGCCTTTATATTCGGGCGTGTAAGCATTCGGGTCTATGGCCGCCGGTGAGAGTTGGTTGGCGGGGTCAAGCGCGGTTTTGCCTTCATCTTCTTTGATGCCGCGATAACCCCAGTGAATGGGAATGCCGATTTGATAAATCTTCTGGCCATCAATCATCATCGGCTTGATGCGACGAGTGACCATGGCTTTGGCCATATAGACGCCGCGCGCGCTCGTCACTTTAACCCGTTCGCCGCCGCGTAGACCTAGCTCATCGGCAAGCTGGGCAGGAATTTCTACGAACGGTTCAGGCACCAACTCAACGTTCATCGGGTTGTTCTTCGTCCAATAGTGATAATGTTCGGTTAAGCGATAGGTGGTGCAGACCACGTTGAAGCCTTGTTCTGGCGTTCCCAATTTATCGAGGTCTGAAGAGAATTTCTTCGCTACAGGATTATTCGATTGGTTTGGATGAAGCGGGTTTGCGACGGGGCTTTCCACCGGCTCGTAATGTTCAGGCAAGGGACCATCGGCAAAGGCGGCAAGCGGCGCAAAGATACGCCCCACGCCTTCCGGGTTCATGATGAAGGGGCCCATATGCGCTTGCGGATTGGAGTCTACCTTAAAATCCGGCACATCATTCCCCAGCCATTTCTGTTGCGCGTCATTCCACCAGATTTGTTTGCGTTCCACGTCCCAAGGCTTACCCGCTGGGTCGCACGAAGCCCGGTTATACATCACGCGACGATTCGCAGGCCATGACCACCCCCAATTCGGATGGATGCCGAGACCAGACGGGTCTTCCGTGCCGCGGCGTTGTGACTGCGAGCCAGCCTCTGTCCACGAACCGCAGTAGAGCCAGTTGCCACACAGTGTCGTGCCGTCATCTTTGAGCCAGGCGAAGCCCGGTAACTGTTGCCCGGCTTTTATCACTTGCCCTGTGCTGTCATCAGTGAGATCGGCAAGCGCCCGCCCATTAATCTCTTTCGCAACTTCTGCAAGCGAGGGATTCTCAGGCACACTGTAGCCCCAAACGAGGTTCAAAATGGGGTCGGGAAATTTACCGCCTTCGGCTTGGTAAAGCTCGCGCACCTTTAAAAAGATACGCGCCACGATTTCCTGATCAACCCGGGCCTCGCCCGGCGGCGGTAGGGCGACATACTTCCATTGCAGCCAGCGCGACGAGTTGACAAAGGTCCCGTCCTTTTCGGCAAAACCTGCGCCGGGCAAACGATAGACCGTCGTCTTGATCTGCTGCATCTCTGCTGGGGAGGTGCCGGGCGCTTTCCAGAATTCGCTGGTCTCTTCTGGGTAGAGGTCGCACACCACTAACCAATCGGCTTTCTTGAGCGCCTCAATGTTTTTGCGCGAGTTCGGGCCAATCGCTACGGCGTTCATGCCAAAAGCCAATAAGCCTTTCACTTTGCCGTGATACATGTCATCCCACAACTCGGTCCAGGAATACTTGCGATCAATTTTTGGCAGATAGTGAAAGGCGAAATCGTTCTCTTTCTTTGCAGCGTCGCCATAAAGCGCTTTGAGATGCGAGACCATAAACTTCGGCATGTTCGACCAGTAGTTGTAGGAATCCCACTCGCCGGGTTTTGACGGCGTCGGCGTGGTGCGTTTGATGTAGGTAGATAAATCAACATCGGCTGGCGCGGGCACCTTCAAGTAGCCGGGAAGGATGTCGAAGACGCCGCCCATGTCGGTGGCGCCTTGAATGTTTGAATGACCGCGCAGGGCGTTGACCCCGCCGCCGGCGCGACCGACATTGCCGAGCAAGAGTTGCAGGATGGCGGCCGTGCGAATGATTTGCGTTCCAAATGTGTGTTGCGTCCAACCAACCGCATAAATGATGGTCGCAGCCTTCTTCATATCACCACCTTTGCGAACCGAGGTGAAGAGGTCAGCCGCTTTGAGGAATTGCTCTTTAGGAATTCCGGTGATGCGTTCGACCATCTCCGGGGTGTAGCGTGAATACTGCCGCTTGAGCAGTTGAAAGACCGAGCGCGGATGTTCAAGCGAAAGGTCATAAGCGACGTTTGCCGGAAGCGTCGGTGGCGGTTTCATCCCGCCTTGAGCCGAAGCGCCAACCGGGCCGGCGGCTTGATGACCGCCGCCTGTGTGACTTGCCGTGGCATCTGTTCCCTGGTTTGCAGGCGGCGCAACTGAAGGTTTCGATGAGACGTGCGGCGATCGTTTTTCAAAACTTGTCGCCGGTTTCTCTCCCTGTTTTTGATGACCCCCAGTTGAATTGGCCGAAACTTTCTTTGCCGGAGCAGAAGTTGAGTTGGCCGATTGGGAGGCGCCGCCCGTTATTTTAGGGCCAACGTTACCGCCTGCTTCATAATTCCAAGTTGCCTTGTCGTAGCTCTGCATCGCTGCATCAAAGCCGGAGAACAACCCATCTTCGGGCAACTTAAACCCGTCTTGAACAAGGAATGCGGCGTTGGTGTAATTGATGAGATAGTCTTTGGCCAGGCGATTATTTTCGATGGCGTAGTTGATTAGTCCGCCGAGAAAAGCAATGTCGGCACCGGCACGTATCTGTAAAAAGAGATCAGCGGTCGCTGCCGTGCGCGTAAAGCGCGGGTCAACAACGATCATCTTGGCATTGCGCACACGCTTCGCTTCAATCGCCCATTTGAATCCACACGGATGATTTTCCGCCGGGTTGCCGCCCATGATTAACATCAGGTCGGTGTTTTTGATATCGGTATATCCGTTGGTCATTGCGCCGCGTCCGAAAGTGGGCCCCAAACTGGAGACCGTCGGACCGTGTCAAACCCGCGCCTGCGTTTCGTAATAACAGACTCCCAGACCGCGCATGGCTTTTCCAGCAAGAAAGTTCAATTCGTTGGTATCCGTACAACCGCCAATCCAGCCCATGGTCTCCAGGCGATTGACCGTTAATCCTTGAGCATCTTTTTCGATGAAACTCTCGTCGCGGGTTTTTTTAATCCAGCGGGCAACTTCGTTTATGGCGGTCTCCCAGGAGATATTTTCCCAATGGTCAGAACCCGGACGACGCACCTGGGGTTTGAGCAACCGGCGGTCATTGTGTATCTCTTGTTCAAGCGAAGCCCCCTTAGGGCAGAGCGTGCCGCGATTGATTGGGTGATCGGGGTCGCCTTCAACGTGGACAACCTGCGGCGTAACATTCTTGGCCTTGTCGCCAAGCGTGTGGATGATGACCCCGCAACTTACTGAACAGTATGGACAGGTCGAGCGCGTCTCGGTCGTGCGGTCGATCTTCAACCCTTGCGTCTGCGCATAGATGGGTGCCAGGTTAAAGCCGAAAGCGGAAACGCCAGCGCCGCCGACAAGACTGGTTTTGATAAATGTTCTTCTTGAGATTTCCATATCGTTAACCTCCTGAAATCTGAGATACAACGGGCTACAATCCCACGAGATTCAATTCGATTTTTTGATAACCTTGCGCTTGCGCCCATAAATCCAAGGGCGCCGCTGCGACTTCGTCCACCAGCGGAACAGCAAAGCCGAAGCGTGTCAAATCAATGCCTTTAATGTAATAGCCGCACGTATCACAGGCTTCGACTCGAACATAGTTATATTGAAGCGATTGAAAACACCCCAGTTTGGCTGGTCGTTCTTCTCCGCAGCTCGCGCACACGACGCGCCGGAAGGGCCAGGCCGACAGACAGGTTGAACAAATCAAATCTCGCCCGCCACTATCGGCTGCGTTCTCTTGCACCAGACAACTGACCTGCGGTTTGCCCGCACAGATGGGGCAGCGATTTTCCCCGCCTTCTAAATTTCGATTACCGGGGCGCAAATTTAACTCTGCCAGCCAGCGCGCATAAGGTTGCAGGAAAGCTTTCGTGAAGAACTGACCATCGGCCGGCGCGCGCCATTGCTCGAGCAACATTTGATTGAGTTCGGCGGCGCTTAATTGTAAGAGCGCCCGCGCCTCTTCAATGAGTATAGGGGTTCCTATATTTTCAATGGTCTTGAGCAAGTCCGGCAGCAGCGTACGAATCACCGGTAAATCTTCCTGCAGCCTTCCCGAAGGCAACCAGTCTCTGCGGCCTCGGAGAGCGTCGTAAATTTTCTTTTGCGCGCGCAGCAATCGACCATAAAAGATCAGCAACTCCGCGGTCGCATCGCCCGCCCCAGCAAGCTCATCGGCTCTGTTAATTTTCCTTTCCCAAGATTGATTGAGCATGGGTTATCTCCAGATAAAGGTGTTAGCAAGCCGCCCCGTGGATTGAGTGGATTTGTCTGATCCGGGTAATCAATTGCGGGAATTTTGCGGACGTATATACCGGTAAATCTTTATCCAGTCCTTTGGCAACCAAGCGTTGATGTAATGGCGTGAGGATCTCAGCTTTGTTAAAGAGGTAAAAGGCTGAGGCTTTTTGAAAGGCCCAGCGGATTGAGGCTTTAATATTATCGTCATCTCCTCTGGCGACGATGACGGCGAAATCTACTTCAATAAACTTAAGGAAGCTATTTCCCTCAATCAAAACTCCCGGCGCGTTGACGCGCTCGAGCGCCAATCGAATTCCTTGTTCTACTTGATGGTCATTGACAATGACCCAGTGAACATTAGATGCGCCCGCATCCCAGTAACGCCCGGTGTCTTTTCCACAAACGTAAGTCTGTTCATACCCGGAACGAATCACTGGTTCATCGCTCAATAAGTGGCTCACACAACAAGCGTGTGGGTCTTTGCCGCAAGAGCGATAATGACCGCGCGTCATTTTAATCGCTTCCCAATCGGGAAATTCGCGCAACAAGTTGCATAGCAGAGTAGTCTTACCTACTTCTGATGCGAGTCCGGAAACCGCAATGGTGGTGCTGAACATATCCTTGACCTAACCTAGCGATTGCTTGTTATTCGCGCTTTCATTAACTCAGAAGGGGTTATCAAGGAAGTAAATAATTTCGTATTGAAAACAAGCATCGTTTGTCTTTCCAACGCTCTGATTTGATTCAAATTCATTCGTCTCGGTCTGCGCCCTACAACGCTTTAAGCAGACTAAAGTCTGAGCAAAAGAAGACTTTGAATCCTATTGCTCACCGACATCCGTTCATGAATCATTAAAATAGCAGTGCTATCGCAGTATAATCCTTGTCTGTTTATGCAATCATAGTGCCTTTTGCGCTCCATCTCTCCCTATTCAGATATAGGTAGTCTACCGGCACGGGCAATCGTTGATTGAAACGCAGATTTTAGTAAATGGCTTATA
>JBIOWC010000042.1:0-44280 GCA_044868105.1 Blastocatellia bacterium | reverse complement strand
GCGGGTAAACTCGCGCCCTTCCATAAGCGGGATTTCCATGACATTGAAGTATCCGGGGCTGATGGTGCGGACATTTATCTCGGCGGCTTGTCCGCGTTCAGGTTGGGGCGTGCCTTCAACATAAAAGCTATGCGTATTGCCGCCTAAAAACGGCGTCACATCAATGGAACCGGCGGCTTTTACGCCGGGCAAGCCTTCAATGCGTTCAAGTAGGGTTTGATAGGTACTGGCCATCTTTTCATCTTCGGTGTATTTCGTGCGCAGCAGATTGACCTGAAAGCTCAACAGGTTTTCGGTATTGAAACCGGGATTGACCTGTAACAGTTTGACCGTGCTTCGCAGCATTAACCCGGCGCCAATTAAGAGCACCAGCGACAGCGCGACCTCGGCCACCACCAGGGCCTTGCGGAAATTTTGCCGCACCGATGCAGCCGAAGATTTGCCGCCTTCTTTCAAGGTCGAATGCAAGTCGAATCGCGAAGATTGCCAAGCCGGAATGATGCCAAAGAGAATTCCCGTCAAGACCGAAAGCCCAAAGGTAAAGAGCAAAATGGCGCTGTCAATTTTTAAGCCGCGCAGATAAGGCATGGTGTTGAGTTGCATCTGCGGAATTGCCGCGACTAATGCTTCAACGCCCCACAACGCCAGAAACAATCCCAACGCGCCGCCGATAAGAGCGAGCAAAATGCTTTCGGTGAGCAGTTGGCGAATCAACCGAAAGCTGCTCGCGCCGAGCGCCAGGCGAATGGCGACCTCTTTTTGCCGGGATGCCGAACGCGCCAGCAATAAATTCGCGACATTGGCGCAGGCAATCAGTAGCACCAACCCGACGGCAACCAGCAAGGCAATCATAATGGGTTTGACGCTGCCGACAATCTGTTCGCGCAACGGAATGAGCGTAATACTGGTGCCGGCGTGCGAATCGGCATATTGCCCGGCAATCTGTTCGCCGATGGCCTGCAAATCGCTTTGTGCCTGTTCAATGCTGACGTTGGGTTTAAGGCGGGCGAAGACTTTGACCCAGTGCATATAGCGGCGGCTGAGTTGCGCGGGACCGGGTTCTACGGGCATCCACATTTCGATTCCGGGCCGCAGAGCAAAATGAAAACTTTGGGGTAAGATGCCAACCACCGTGTAGGTTTGCCCATTGAGCGTTAAACCCTCGCCAATAATTTTTTTGTCGCCGCCAAACAGCCTTTGCCATAAGGCGTAACTGAGGACGACCACGCGACCCGCGCCGGGTTTCTCTTCTTCGGGAAGAAAGGTTCGTCCGAGCATCGGTTCAACCCCCAGTACGGAAAAGAAATTGGGGCTGACGCCGGTTGACGCGATTCTTTGGGCTTCGCCGCGGCCCGTCAGCGTTACCCCGCGACTGCCGGTATAGGCTGCGACATCCAGAGAACCCGCTTGTCGCCAATCGAGATAATCGGGATAAGAGGCTTCGCGCTGCTTGTAATCACCCTGTGATTTAGTCTCCCATAAGTGAAAGAGGCGGTCGGGTTCCTTATAAGGCAGGCTCCGCAGCAGGGTCGCATTGACAACCGTAAAGATGGCGGTATTGGCGCCAATGCCTAAAGCGAGGGTGATGATGGCAACAACGACGAAGCTCGGGGTTTTGAGAAAAGAACGGAAAGCATAACGCAGGTCTTGCCAAAACGTATTCATAATGATTCCTCGAAAGATTACTCCTCGAAAGCGGCTGGTTCTTTCCACTTATGGACACAAGGATTGATAAGACGCAATGATTTTTTAACCAAATGCCGTGCCAAGTGTGACCGGGTTGCTAAACAGATTGAATGGATGAATTTGAATGGCGAGTGAATTGCAAAATGGCTTGATAAATGTGCGTTTTTGGGACTTGCGAATCCCAAAAACGCAAAAATAAAAAGGCTAGCGGCTTCGGCCTTTAAGGCCTCCGAGCGTCTCGGGTTAATGCAAATTCCGGCTTAAAAAAGCCAGTATCTCCTGCCAACCTTGGGCCTGGGCGTGAGCGTTCGCTTTAAGGGTTCCGCCATTTCTCAAGGTATCAGCGGTCGGATAATAACCCGGCAAGGAAATCGAATGACCGGCATCCGTGTAGGAAATGTGTTTATACGCGAAACGATGCTGGTGTTGTCTTAGTCTGGCGATGACGGCTTCCGACATTTGGGTTGAGGGCCATACGGCATCGGCAGTTCCCGAAATTAATAAGACTGCGCCCTGTATATTTTCAACTTTAATGGCTGCTTTTTCGACGGCTTCTCGATTTTCAAGCGTCGCTTCATAGAGGTCAACGAGTCTTCGCGAGGTTCGATACTTTTCGGAATTCGCATAAGGAACAAAGGGCACGTCTTGCCCTTTGTAAGTCCACGATGAAGTCAGCGGATCGGGAGTCGTCTGGTTTTGAAAAATGATTGATTGAAAGACCACCGAACCGGGGACGTAAGCCACGACCGCTTTGAATTGAGGAAAGTGTGAACCTAAAAGCAACGCCAGTTCTCCGCCCTTTGAAACGCCAATTATGGCGAGGCGTTTTTTATCTACAGCCGGATTGGCGCTCATCCAAGCAATCGCTTTTTGAAAATATTCAAGCGGAATCTTCTCTAAATTCGCCGGCAAGCCTTCGGTATTAAAATAAGCCAGCGCCAGCGCGCAATAACCCTGCGAAGCCAGGGTTGCCGCCAGATTTTTTTGCCAGCCGATGCCGCCGCTCGAACCGCCAACGAGAATAATTCCGGCGCGCCGAGCTTTACTCTGCGGTTTGTAAAAGGTGGCGACCAAGCCCTGGTCTTTCAGCTCTTCTACAGAAACGCCCGCCCGTTGCCGCCATCTGGTCAACTGTTTTTCGGCAAGCGTTCGGCCGTCTTGGATGACGCGAAAGACCACCGTACTGCGCTCGAAGGTCTCTTTAAGGGGAGAATCTTTGAGGACCGCTTTGGTATCCTGCATTGACCAAAAGAGTCCGAGCGGGTCAATGCCTGAGTAAGTGCCCGATAAGGGCGCGTGTTTTGCAAGATTGATTTCACCGGTTTCAGGAACAACAAAATCAACCGAAGCGCGCCAGAGTTTTCCGTTGCGATCAATCAACTCTGCATTGATGGTTACCTGGGTTTTTGCCGATAAACCGGTGAATTGCAGGTTCACCGGATCACCGAGAATAACTTCATCGGCGCCTAGAATTTTTACCGGTTTCAGCGGGGTTTGCGCCTGAATGAAGGCCACCGGCACAAAGCAACAAAGGATGCACGTCAGTAATCGCAGGCTCATATTTTCCTAATTTCTATGTGGAATGGTCGGCGACTTTTGGGCTGGTTTCCTTTCGACTTGTCGCCATCCTTTTAATACGCGCCCCTCGGTTTCAGCGAGTGCAATTTTTTATCTCCTTTTTCATCTGCCGATGAGGGGGAGAAAGAAAGAAGAGATGAAGGAGTGAAGATACAACGCAATCATTTACGGCATTCTTGAAGCAATAAGATAGCTCTAACGGGCGGGGTAGTAAGTGTCATCAAGACTCTTAACCCCAGACCTCTTCACCCCTTCAGCTGTTTAGGGCATCACGCCTTTTGCCACCCACCAGGGATGCAATTCAACTTTGAATCGTCCGGCTTTGACCATCGGGTCCTGGTCGGCGATGGCTTTGGCTTCTTCGAGGGTTGCGGTTTGTAAAACCATCACGCCGCGTAAATTGCTGTTGCCGCTGAACGGACCGGCGGCAACCATCTTGCCCGCATCCAGCTGCCGGCGCAGATGCCAGAGATGGTCGAGTAGGAGTTTTGGGGGTTCGGTCGTTGTCGCCCCAGCCTGATTGTCACCCCTGTAAAACAGACCGAGAAAAATTTTGACCATGGGAATTTTGTCTGGCGAGGTCTTTTTGGCTTCATCGGCATATTTCACGCCGATGCCTTTTGAACCCCACCACGGATAGATGTCGATTTTCAAGCGTCCGCTTTTTATCGCCGGGTCTGCGGCGCACAACTCTTTGGCTTCTTCCAAGCTGGCGCCGCGAAAGATAAAGATGCCGCGCAAATCTCCGTCATCGCCCATCGGACCTGCGGCAACGAGTTTGCCAAGCGCTGCCATGTGGCGAATGTTCGCCATATGCCCTTCTTGAAGGCGCGCCGTCTCCTCTGTTTTTTCCGCCGTCCATTTGGTGCCGCGTGAAAGTAAGACAAAGAGATAGGATTCATTGTCAAACTTAGGGCTTGATGGCGCCGCGTCGCTCTGTGCGCCTGATTGATGGTTTGCCGTCGGTTCGATGTTCCGCCCCAGGGCAAACGGCAGTAAAAGTAAACTGAGGAACACCCCCCATGCGAATCGCTTAATCATTAAATTCTCCTTTCTTGAAGCGCACCCAGCTCATCGGCTTTTTTGTAAACCTGCGCGCCCGCATAAATCGCCATCGTGATTTCAACCAGACCCCAGACGAAACCGATAATGGTTAGGCCGAGTGGGAAGATTCCCATCGCGTTCATCATGACGCCGCTATACACGTGAGCCAGAAACCAAACCACCAAACCGGCAACCAGAGCCGATTTTGCGCCGAAACGCGGGCGCTGGCAGGCCTCAATTAACCGGCCAACCAGGAACGTCAGCCCGACAGCTTTTGCAGCGCGCCACGGCGTTGACCTCATTTACGAAAGACGACCTGAATTTCAAATTATCGTTGGGTAAACCGCTCTATTTTTCTGTGGTTGCTTCAAGTCGTTTATGTAGAAAACGGCGTTCCGGTTCTGTGCAGGGTAAATCCAGGGCTTTGCGATAGTGGGCGGCGGCTTTCTCAGGTTCGCCTAACGCTGTCCACAATTCCCCGAGCGTTGCCGGCAGCAAATAGTAATGCGAAAGCGCCGGATGTTCGCTGATGGCTTCGAGGGCGCGGATGCCGGCTTCGGCGCCTTGCCATTTCGCCAGCGCCACGGCGCGGTTAAGGGCAACGACCGGCGAGGGATTGATTGATAGAAGTTGGTCGTAAAGGCCGACGATTTGCGCCCAATCCGTCAATTCATAACTTGTCGCGGCCGCGTGACAGGCGGCAATTCCGGCCTGCAAGTGATATTCGCTGAATTCCTTGCCGGCGGCGCACAGGTCAAGTTGCCTAAAGCCTTGCGCGATTAATTTCCGATTCCAGAGCGCGCGGTCTTGCTCGCTGAGCAAAAATAATTCGCCCGCCGCGCCGACCCGCGCCGAAAGCCGGGCGGCTTGAAAATACATGAGCGCCAGCAACGCATGGCTTTTCGGTAAAGCGGTCGCCGGGTGATGGACGACGAGGTTACACAGGCGAATCGCTTCTTCGCATAAATCGGCGCGCACCAGATTTTCGCCGCGATGCGCCGTGTAACCTTCGTTAAAGAGCAGATACAAAACTTCGAGCACCGAATCGAGGCGCGCCGACATCTCTTTTGCCGAAGGCAATTCAAAAGTAATGCCGGATTCGCGGATGTGGCGTTTGGCTCTCACCAGGCGTTGCGCAATGGTCGCTTCTTTGGCAAGAAAGGCGCGGGCGATTTCGCTGACGCCGAATCCGCCGACGGTCTTCAAGGTTAAAGCGACCCGGCCTTCGCGCGAGATTGCCGGATGACAGGCCATAAACATCATCCCTAGTTCATCATCAAGCGGCTCTTGCCCGAAGGCGGTTTCGACGCGCCGATTGGCTACTCCTTCCTGAATCGAAAATGCCTGCAACAGTTCTTCAGATTTGTTGCACAGGTTGGTCTCACGCCTGAGTAAATCGAGCGCCCGATGCTTTGCGACTTGTACCAGCCAGGCCACAGGGTTTTCCGGAATGCCGCTGTAGGCCCAAACCTGCAAAGCTTTCATTAAAGCTTCCTGCACGACCTCTTCGGCAAGGTCAAGACGCTCGGCTCCGAAAATGCGCGTCAGTGTCGAAACCATTTTTCCCGCTTGATGGCGAAACAGATGGTCAACCAATCCGGCGATTTGGTTAGGCGTATTATCTTTCATACTTTCCAAAACAGAATTAACCACCGAGACACCGAGAGAATAAAAGATGGAAGTGAAGCGTAAAGCCTGTGCAATTTTTATGCGTTATTTCACCTGCTCTAATTGTCGCGGTGTCGCGGTGGTAAAAATGTCAACCTAGAGTTGAAAAGTCTTCGACTTCGCGCACCTCGATGCGCCCGCCGAATTCAAGGCTTGGGCAATCGCTTGCAAGCCGCACGGCGGCCTCATAATTTTCAGCCCTTATAACCCAGTAACCGCCAATGACCTCTTTGGTCTCTGCGTAAGGTCCATCGGTGACAACCTGTTGGTCGCCAAATCCCTTGATGTTGCGACCCAGTTCATCGCGTAATTTGTTCAAACTGCCTAACTGACCCGTTGCCTGTAATTTTGCGGCCCAATCATTGTATTTTTGAATGACCGCTTGAATCATTTCGGGAGTAAACTCCATATCTTTCGGCATCTCCAGCGAATGATGTGAAATCAACATATATTCCGGCATTGCTTATTTCTCCTGATCAAATTTTTATGAAACGACGCGGGTGATTTTAACCGCTTTCGTCGCCTGCAACCTATAGACGAATGAGAAAAGCGATAAACGACAGGGCGGGAAAAATTTTTCCAATAAAAAAGCGAATGGCTTTAGGAATTCAAAGCCATTCGCTTATTCGGGATTACAATATGAGGTTTATACAAAGAAGAATTTTTTGATGTCAACCGCGCAAAAGTTTCACTTTGAGCCTAGGCGTTATCCCTCAGGCTCTACTTTTTACTTTTGCATTTTTACTTCCTAATTGCCGCGCATCTTTCTGATGGTATCGCCGGTGTAGCCGTGAATTTTCAGGCGCACCAATTCATCGAGTGACAGGTTGGTGAACCCGGCATCGCGCATCTCTTTGACGAATCGGCTATCAATGTTGTGAACCCGCAAGGTGACCAGTTTATCGAGCGGAATATCGCGGTATCCGGCATCTTCCATCTCTTTGACGAACTCTTTAGTGACCCGATGAATCCGCAACGGCACCAGTTTGTTAAAGGACAAATCGGTGTAGCCCATATCGCGCACCCCTTTAATAAATTCTTCGTCAATCTTGTGAACCCGCATGGTCATCAGCTGGTCGAGCGTCAAATCCGGAAAGCCGAGCGCCCGCGCCTGGCTGATGAACTCTTTATCAATTTTATGAATCCGCATGGCCAACAGTTTATCGGGTCCCAGCCCCTTGAAGCCCATCTCTTCGACCTCTTTGATAAATTGCGCGTTGACGTTGTGAATGCGGAAGGCGAGGAGTTTGTCTTCGGAAAGTTTGTCAAACCCTAAAGCCTTCATGCCGCGAATGAATTCGCCATCGACGCGGTGAATCCGCATGGCAATCAATTTATCGAGCGGCACCTTATCATAACCGGCGGATTTCAACTCATTGACGAAGCTTGAGCTCACGTCATGTAAGGCCATGGAAAACTGTTTTTCAGAAGTAATACCCTCGTAACCGTAACCCCGCATGGTATTGATGAAGCCCTGACTTGGCGTGAATTTGAATTCGCCAACTCCCTTACCATCTTTGAAGAGTCCGTCAAAGACAATGCTTCCGGCTTCTCGCGAAAGGCTGAATTGCACGGTGCCGTTGGCATTCGGGTCGAGTCCGCGAAAATCTTGAAACGGCAGGTCGCTGCCCCAATTCATATACCAATCCCGACCTTCCTTCTCGATGTTAATCTGCAGATAAACGACGCGCCCTCTGGAGGTCTCTTTAACGCGCGCCGTCCAATCGCCGGTCATGATATTTTGCGCTGAACTTGAAGTCCCCGAAAAGCTGTAAAGCAGCAATCCGACTACTGCGAATATAAATGATTTCTTCATCATTATGACTCCTTCTCTTCTATGGTTTTGGCTGGGGGTTTCACAGAGGTAAATCAATAGTCTGCCGACGGGCGGCAAATTTTTCGCCGCCTATGGAACTTTCGGGCTACTGCTTTAACTCATCTTTCACTTACTGTTTTTCAAAAGAATTTCATCTATGCCGTGCATCTTCATTTCAATCAACTGATTGAGCGAAGCGTTGATAAATCCGGCGGCGCGCATCTTCTTCACATACTCGGCGGTGACCCCGTGAATCCTCATTCTGAGCAAGTCGTCGAGCGTCAAATTATTGAAGCCGAGGTTGCGCATCTCTCTCACGTAATCGCTCGTGACATTGTGAATTCTCAGTTCCAGCAATTTAGTGAACGGGACATTATCAAACCCCAGGGCTTTTACTTCACTCGCAAAAGCCGGGTTCACGTTATGAATTTTGATTTGCAGCAATTGATTAAGCGTCACCTTGCCGCCCATCCAACTCTCCGCCTGTTTGATAAACTCCTCGTTGATGTTCTGATGGCGCAGGCTCATCACTTGATTCAAATTCAGGTTGTCATAACCGGCTCGACGCAGGGATTCAATATATTCCGGCGTCACTCTGGACATTTTCATATTCACCAGTTGTCTGACGGAGGGTTGTTCAAGGCCTGCGTTCTTCATCACCAATACATACTCACCGGTGACGCCGGCCATCTTCAGGCTGATGAGGTCACGGATAACCACTTTGTCGTAGCCCCAGCTACGCACTTGCTTTACGTACTCGTCATCAACTTTATACATCTTCAACTGAATGAGTTGGTCAACCGTCACATTTTCAAAACCCATTTTGCGGACGGCTTCCGTGAATTCAGGCGTCACGCCGTACATTTTTAATTTGCTCACTTCGTCGGCAGTGATATCTTTTGACGATTTTTCGCCCTGACCGCTGCCCTCTGCGCCAAAGCCTGCGCCTTGCCCTTTGCCATCACCTTGGCCGCTGCCGACTCCCGCACCTAGTCCGCTACCCACACCCGCGCCTTGGCCGCTGCCGACCCCCGCGCCTAAACCCTGATGGCTCGCAGAACCTGCGCCCTCTCCGTGGCCAACGCCCGCGCCTTGGCCGGCGCCAGCGTTTTGCCCATCAATTAAAACGGCGGGTTGCAGAAACTGTTGAGCGATGGCGGTCTCATCGGTATGGAGCTGGTCTTTCGCTTCAGCGTGTTGAGTGGCCGCCTCGTTGGTTTGCAGCGAAGCTTTTATAGCATCCAGACTGCGGAGAATTTCCCGGTCATTGGGGGTGGGGCTTTCCGTTAGCCCGCGCTCTTGATCGAACTCGCCCTCGGTCATAACGGCAGCCGGCAGCCGCCGCAATTTCTCATCCAGGGTCGAAGCTTGAACCCAGGGTTGAACGGTTGCCAGCGGAATGATGAAAGTCGCGGCGACGAGGCTCGATAAAGCAACCTTGAGGCGATTATTGGTATGGCGTTTCACATCCGGGTTGAGAATCGCGCGCACGCGGTTTTCCAGTTCCGAACAAGCCAGGCCAACTGCGAAAGGCGAAACGCAAACATTGGCTCCGAATGAACGGGCAATTTCAACCAGGTAACTCGCGTAATCGGAAGGTCGCGTTCCGGCCTGCAGCACTTCATCATCACAAGCCAGTTCGCGTTCAACGCGCAAACTTCGCGCGGCAAGCCAGATCAACGGATTGAACCAATAGAGCGCGCAAGCGAGTTGCGCCAGGGTTTGCGTGAGACAATCATGCCGTTTGACGTGCGCCAGTTCATGAAGTAAAACGATGCTGCGACATTTGAGCGACCATTCTTCAGCGTCTTCCGGCAGCAAGACGACCGAACGGAGCGCTCCCCAGGTCATCGGCAAAATGACCCGCTCACTCTTTAACACTTGCAATTTTTTTCGCAAACCGATTCGGTTGGATAAACCATTGACCAGCGTCACCCAGGAGATATCGGTTACCAGTTTGGAATGACGCGCGATGAGCCAGACTCTGATAAACCCGACGAGAAAACGCGCCGCGACTATCAACGCACCGGCTAACCAAACGGTTAAACCAATGAGCGCCCAGTTGAAGGGTTGCTGCGCCGTAGCAGCGGTTGATTGATTGATTAAATGGGCTTCGGGAATGATGGGCGCGGGAGATAAAGTCGCTCTCCAGGCTTCATCCGGTTGTTTGGATAACCAAGCGCTCGCTTCATTCTCTTTTGCCTGAACCCCATTCGTAGATTGACCAGACGTCTGATCGGGCGCCGCCTGGTGTGGAGCGGGACTATCCGCAGAGGGTTCAGATTGTTCGCTGACCTGGGCCTTAGCTGCGGTGTTTGCAATAAGAGTTGGCAGCACCGGAAGCCCGACGGCCGGCAGACTCAAGGTCAATACCGGCAGGACGAGCAGCGCGCTTACCGTCACGCTCCAGACCAAATGCCGCGCCGCCGCCGACCTATTTTTAAACAACCCCAGAAGCGCTTTGGCAAGCCCCAGGATTATCAAGCTTTTGATGGCGACATCCAGTAGTACTTGCAGCCAACTGTCCGCCCCGCTCGGTAATGAGGCAAAGGTGAAGAGTGAGGTCATAAACTAGCGTCCTTTCTTACGAGCGTCTTCGATTAAGTTTGACAGCCGGTCCAACTCTTCCTGTGAGAGTTTCGCGCGCGACATATCCAGAAGCGTCGCGACGGCTTCTTCCGTTGAACCGTCAAAAAAGGTCTGGAGCATTTGATTCAGCGCGGATTTTCGTGCCTTTTCCCGCGCCAGCGTTGGAATGAAGACGTAACGTTGTCCGTCTTGTTGATGTTTGAGATAGCCTTTCTCTTCAAGCAATCGCAGCATGGCGCGCACCGCTGAATAGCCGGGCGGGTCGGGCAAACGCGCCAATACGTCGGCGGCCGTCGCCTGTCCGAGTTTATAGATTGCGTCCATGATTTGCCGTTCGCGGCGGCTCAGATGATGGTGAGATTTCTGTGTCATATCTCCTCTTCTTGGGTGTCGCGTTGTCGCTGGATGACCGGCTCTCCTTGAGCTGCTTAAACATCAACTTCTCAAGGTGCTAATTTTTTAGCACCTCGCCGGTAACAAGTCAAGCAATAAATGCTAAAAAATTAGCACCTTGAGAAAAACCGAGGAAATGACCACAAAGTTGCCATCTCAATCCCGAAATATGACGCCTTATTTATTCAAAACGAAGCGCGATGACGGGGTCCACTTGGGTGGCGCGCCGCGCCGGCACGGCGCAGGCCACCAGCGCCACCGCGGCCAGTAACAACGAAACGGCGGCAAAGGTGATGAGGTCAGTGGTGCTGACCCCGAACACCAGACTTTCCAGCCAGCGCGTCAAGGCGAAGGCGCCGGCAAGTCCACAGGCGATGCCCATCAAGGTGGTGCTCATTCCCTGCCCGATGACCATCTTTAAGACATCGCCAGCGCGCGCCCCGAGCGCCATACGGATGCCGATTTCATGGGCGCGTTGAGTCACCGAATAAGACATCACGCCATAAATGCCGATGCTCGCCAGTAACAACGCGAGCGTCGCAAAAACGACTAACAACAACATGAAAAATCGGCGCAAAGAGATAGCTTGCGCCATAAGTTCTTCCATGGTCTTGATATTGAAAGCCGCCTGGTCTTTATCAACCGCAAGGATTTCATTGCGCACCGCGGCGAGAACGGTTCGCGGATCGGCTTCCGTCTTCACCACCAGGGAATTGAACGAGGTCGGGTACTGCAAAAATGGCAGGTAAATCTGCATCGGCGGTTTTTTATCCAATCCATACTGCGAAACATCTTCGACCACACCGATAATGGTGCGCCATTCTTGCGGGTTTCTTTCGCTCCCAGGAAATTTGATGCGTTTGCCGACGGGGTCAACATCGCGCCACAACTCTCTGGCCATCGTTTGATTAATCAGCGCCACCGGTGGTTTATTTTCGCTGTCCTGTTCATTGATTAAACGACCGCTCACCAGTTGAATCGCCATGGCTTTCAGATAACCGGGGCTGGTCACATAGAGGTCTACGCTGAGTTCTTCGCCGCGTGGTTTGGGATAGTCTTCAACGGCGAGACTGCGCCCATCGAAATTATTGCTGAGCGGCAGGACGCTGGTTAAGCCAACGGCTTTCACGCCGGGCAAACGTTCAAGGCGGTCGGTGACCTGTTGATAAAAGGCCGTCCAGGTTTCGCGTTTGGGATATTTCGCAAAGGGCAATTGCATATTCAAGGTGAGAATATTTTGCGCGTTGAAGCCCGTGTTGACGTGATTCAAACGAATCACGGTTTTAATTAATAGCCCGGCGGCGATCAATAAAATCAAGGTTATGGCAATTTCGGCAATCACCAGGCCATTGCGCAAACGGTTGCGCCCGGGGCTGGCGTTTGCGGTGCGCCCGCCTTCCTTTAAGGCTTCATTCAAATTGGTTTTTGATGCGTGCAAGGCCGGCGCTAAGCCGAAAATAATTCCGCTGATGATTGACAGCGCCAAGGTGAACGTCAGAACGCGAACATCCATTTCGATATGCGTGAGGACTGGCGCAATTTCCATAGCCAGGCTTTCGATAGCGCTCTTTCCCCAGAGGGCAACTAACAAGCCCAGACTGCCGCCGGCAACGGAAAGCAATAGGCTTTCGGTTAACAACTGGCGCACGATTCGCGCCCGCCCGGCGCCCAGCGCCGTACGTATGGAAATCTCTTTTTGGCGCGACGCCGAACGCGCCAGTAGTAGATTACCGACATTGGCGCAGGCAACCAGCAGCACAAAACCGACGGCCCCGAGGAGCGCCAAAAGGGTCGGGCGAATGCCGCCAACCGTATCTTCGGTGATCGAGGTGACGCGCACAGAATAATTGCTATTGTTTTTCGGATATTGCTGCTCAAGACGTTTGGCAATCACCGTCATCTCCGTTTGCGCCTGTTCGACGGTGACCCCGGGTTTAAGCCGGGCAATGGCGCGCAGATGTCTGCTGCCGCGTTCTTCGTTGTCATAGGTTTCGGCAATCGGACGATAAAACTCGCCTTCGGGGGTAACTAAGGTCGAAGGCAGCGGATGAAAATCCGCCGGCATCACGCCGACAATCACATATGGACGATTATTGAGTTGTACGCTCTTGCCAACGATTTCCGGGTCGCCACCAAATCGCCTTTGCCACAATCCGTAACCGAGAACGATGACGAAATCTTTACCATCTTGTTGTTCTTCGGCAGTAAAGACGCGTCCCATCAGAGGCTCGCCTTGCATGACTTTGAAAAAACCGTCGCCGACCTGAATGGCCGGAACGCGTTCGGCCTCACGGTCGCCTGAGATAATCGGATTCCAGTTGGTGAAATTGGTCAGCTCTTCAAAGACGCTGTTTTGATTTCGCCAATCAAGGGTATCTGTCCAGGATACTTGATTGCGATCATCCAGCACGCCCTCTTGAATCGTCTTTCCCCACACCAGCGCAAGGCGGTCAGGCTCTTTGTAAGGCAGCGATTTAAGCAGCGCGGCATTGATGGCGCTGAATATCAGCGTGTTGGCGCCAATGCCAAGCGCAATTGATAACACGGCGACCAGGGTGAAGGCCGGACTTTTTATTAACATGCGCACGGCATAGCGAGTGTCTTTCAACAGCGTTTCCATAATTTCTCCAACCAGGTTTCGGGACAGGTAGTTCTTATTAAAAAATAAACTACCCGCAATTCCTGGATTAAAATTTTCTCGGGTTGCACGGAAAAGGCGGAGCAAACGGATTCTGTTGCTCCGCCTCATTCGCCCAGGTGAAAAAAACTTCCGCACCGGCATCCGACTGCTGCTCTTGCATAAGCACGGATTCCTCGGTTTATCCGGATTACTGACGTTTCAAATTAATCGTTCCTCGGTCGGAAACAATCAGCAGACGCGGGCCACCGCCGTTTATCGCTCCTTCAAAATTCAGTTTATCGGGCGTCGTGGTGGCAATTGAAAAATCACTGTTAAAGTGCGTGCGTTTGCTGAAATCGGTCTTAACATTCACGCCTTGCGATGCTGAAAAGTGCAAATCAATTTCACCTCGATCAATCTCAATCTTTGAATCGTTCGCGAGATTGGTGAATTGAATCTGCCCGTCGGTACGGTCTGCATCTATTTCGAGACCGCCGCGCAGGTTGGAAAGGTTGGCTTTGCCGCGGTCAATATTCAAACGGAAATCGCCTTCGATGTCTTGCGCGGTGACCGGCGTTCTATCGGCTTCGAGACTGACGCGACCTTTAAATCCCTGGATGTCCAGTTTCGAGCGGTCTACTTCGACGTGGAGGTTGAGATTACGCGGGGCGCGAATTTCATAGTGGATATTGGGAAGGTTTTTTGAACGATTGAGGCCGCCCAATACCGTATCTTTATAGGGAACATCTTCAAAGTTCGAGCGCACCGTAAGGTTGCGCCCGCCGCCCAGCACTTCGATACGGACGGCTTCAACAGCGCGTCTTTGATAATCGGCGCTTTCATTTTCAGGCGGATCAATGCGGGCGATGATTTCGACCTGGTTGCTGTCCCACGCCGACAATTTGACGCTGCCTTTATCGGTTTCCAAATTAAAATCCGCGCCGCTGTCAACGGCTACCGTCTTCTTGAAATCTTTGCTCTGCAGGGTCGTCAAGGGGGCGGCGGCGCGCGCGGTTTGCGATATTTGCACAGTGGCTACAGCCGAAAGTACGACTAGTAAAGCGAGAACTCTTTTCATTACAGACCTCCAAGTTTGATTTTGAAACAGGCTGGTGTGTAAGTGGGTGTTTGCCGCATTTGGTTTCAATAAATTTTAGATTTTAGATTTTGGATGGCCGCTGCCGCGCTGAACCCAGGCCATCAGTAACTTTGATTTTTGCCTTGGCCGAGCAAAGCAGCACCCCGCACCTCGGCCTTCTCGGTCAATCCAAAATCCAAAATCTAAAATCTAAAATCCAAAATTGAAATCATTCATACCGCAGCGCCATCATCGGGTCCACTTTGGTGGCGCGCCGCGCCGGCACCCAACAGGCGACCAGCGCCACTCCTGTTAAAATCAGCGAGACGACGACAAAGGTCACCACATCCGTCGCGCTGATGCCGAACAATAAACCAGCCATCAGTCGCGTCAAGGCGAATGACCCCAGGATACCGATACTGACGCCGATGATGGCCAGCGCCATGCCTTGTTTAATCACCATCTGCAAGACATCGCCAACTTGCGCGCCGAGCGCCAGCCGAATACCGATTTCGCGCGTCCGCTGGCTGACGGCGTAAGACATCACGCCATAAATGCCGATGCTCGCCAGGAGCAAGGCGAGCCCGCCGAACATGGTAAACAGCGTGGTTAAGGCTTTCGGTTCGTTGACGGATTCGGACATGAGCTGTTCCATGGTTTTGATATTGGACACCGGCAAATCTTTATCAACAGACCAAACTTCATTGCGAATTGCGGCAACCGATTGCAGCGGGTCGTTTTGTGTGCGGACGGCAATATACATCGAACGCCACCAGGTATTTTGTAAAAACGGCCAGTACATGGTCGGTTTTCTTTCTTCGCCGAGCCCTTGATATTTCACGTCATCAACGACGCCGATTATCGTGTCAAAAGGCGCCTGCGGGTTGTAATCACCGGTTTGCAATCGCTTGCCTACAGGGTCTTGATTCGGAAAGTAGGTTTCCGCCATGGTCTTGTTGATGATGATGACCGACGGCGAATCCGGATTATCGGCATCGGTGAAGACGCGCCCGTTGATTAATTTGATGCCCAGGGTTTTGAAGTAATTCGGACTGACCAACAGGTGTTCGGCGAGGGGTTGGGCTTCGCCGGGCGCCGGCAGGTTTCCCTCTATGGCGAACGGATTGGTCATGATTAAAAGGTTTGGCGGCAGGGCCATCGAAAGGCTCGCCGATTCAACCACGGGCAACGATTCAACCTTCTGCAGAAACTGTTGTTGAAAAGCCGCGGCCTGTGCCGCGTCGCGATACTTGTTGCGCGGCAAGTTGATCTGCATGGTGAGGGTATGGTTCGGATTGAAGCCGGGATTGACTTGTTGCAGCGACTGGAAACTGCGAATCATGAGCCCGGCACCGATCAGCAGCATCAAGGCGAGCGCGAATTCAGAAACCACCAGAACATTTCGGAGTCGGCGCTTGGCGAAACTTTCGGTTTCGCTGCGTCCGCCGTCTTTGAGCGCCGTATTCAAATGGGTTCGTCCGCTTTGAATGGCCGGGGCGATTCCGAAAATCAGACCGCTTACGAGCGACATCAAAGCGGTAAACCAGAGCACGCGGTTGTCTAAACTCATTTCATCCAGGCGCGGCAGGGTTTCAGGTTTGAAGGCTAAAATCAAATCCATTCCCCAGGCCCCGAGTAGCAACCCCAGGGTTCCGCCAATCAGCGCCAGCAGCAAACTTTCGGTTATCGTCTGTCGAACGAGTCGCCAGCGGCTGGCGCCCATGGCGGCGCGAATCGCCATCTCTTTTTCACGACCCGTGGCGCGCACCAGGAGCAAATTGGCAACATTGACCGAAGCGATAAGCAGTACGAAGACGACGGCGCACAGCAGCACCACGAGTGACAATTGGGAATTGCCAACAATCACTTTCTTGAGCGGTTCAACGACCGCCCGGCCCTCTTCATTGCTGCCCGGCGTTGCATAACGTTTGCCGATTTCATTGACGATGGCGCTCAAATCGGTCTGCGCTTGTGGTTCGGTGACGCCGGCTTTCAACCGTCCAATCACCACCAGATAATACGGCGGGCGAGCTTGTGGCGGCGCCAGTTGAAGGGCCGCCCAAAACTCCGAGCGTCCGGTTCTTTCAAAGCGAAAATCTTTCGGCATGACGCCGATGACCGCGTAGCTTTCGTTATTGAGCGAGATACTCTGTTCGATGGCCTTCGGGTCACCATTAAAATGTTTTTGCCAGAAAGCGTAACTGACCACCACGACGCGCTCTTTGCCGGGTTTATCGTCGTCCGGGAAAAAGGTTCGACCAAGCAGCGGGTTGATTTTCAAGACCTCGAAAAAATCTGCGGTCACCAGTGAGCCGATGACCTGTTCGGGCTGGTCTTGGCCCGTGAGGTTGAAACCGTTGCGCGGAGTCGTAACGGCGGCAACCTGAGCGAAGCTTTGATTGTATTCTTTGATGGCAAGAAAATCGGCGTCACCGAGACCGCCTTTTTGGCCCTCCAACCGCGAATTGAAAATCGAAATAGACATTACGCGGTCGGATTCGGGATACGGGAGCGATTTGAGCAACACGGCATTGACGACCGAAAAGATGGCGGTATTGGCGCCGATGCCGAGCGCGATGACGACCATGGCAATAAGGGTAAAGGTGGGCGTTTTCACCAACATTCTTGCGCCATAGCGCAGGTCTTGTAGAAATGTAGTCATAAAAACCCCTTTCTGATTTTGGATTTTAGATTTTGGATTGCTGCTGCATTAATGAATCCCAGTCACTCAGCGATTTTGATTTTTAGGAAGGCCGAGGAAAGCCGGGTGCCGCACCTCGGCCTTCTCGGTCAATCCAAAATCCAAAATCTAAAATCTAAAATCTAAAATCAGATGATCTAAAATCTAAAATCCAAAATTGAAATCATTCATATTTGAGCGCCACCAGCGGGTCTACTTGGGTGGCGCGCCGCGCCGGGACGAAGCAGGCAAACAAGGCCACGACCATAAGCAGTGAGGTCATCGCAGCGAAGGTCAACGGGTCAGTCGGCTCAACATTGAATAATAAGGTTGCCATCCACCTGGTCAGCATCCAGGCTCCGGTTAAGCCGATGGCGAGGCTGAGCGCGATGAGCTTCACGCCTTGCCCGATGAATAAACGCAACACATCTTTCTTCTGCGCGCCGAGCGCCAGCCGAATGCCGATTTCCTGCGTGCGTTGCCGCACCGAATAAGCAATCACTCCGTAAATGCCCAGGCTGGCGAGCACCAGCGCCAGTACCGCAAAACCTGACAATAAAACCAGGGTCAGCCGCCGCCCGGCCAGCGACTTGCCAAGCAGTTGGTCCATCGTCTGGACAGCATAGACCGCTAAGTTTGCATCAACCTCGTGGATAGCTTGTTCCACTGCAGCCGCGACGGCCGGTGGATTATTTGAGGTACGCACAACCACACCCAGAAAGGGTGTGGATTCCTGCACCAGAGGCATATAACTCTGCATAGAGGTTGCCTGTTCGAGGCCGTTTAATTTGACATCGCCGACAACCCCAATCACTTCGCGCCAGGGAGATTGGTATTCCGGGAAACCCAGTTTGATGCGTTTGCCTATCGGGTTTTCGCCGGCCCACATACGGCGCGCCAGGGTTTCATTAATGATGACGACCGGTGAAGAAGTGGCCGTGTCGGCACTGGTAAACAAGCGCCCTCGCTGTAGCTTGAGCTGCATTGTTGCGAAATAATTTGGACTCACCAAAACACAATCCGTGCCTGGCAAATCGGCGCGCGACGGCGCGGGTTGGTCGGCAACCGTAAAGATCGAATCCCAGTAAGAACCATCTATCGGCAAAGAATTGGTTAAGGCGGCCGATTGCACCCCCGGCAAATCGTTCATATGCGCTAAGACTTCGTCGTAAAAGACGCGCCCGGTCGCGGCGTTATATTTTTCGCCCACCAGATTGAATCGCATGGTCAAGAGGTTTTCCGAATTGAAACCCATATCCACGCGCAGCAGATTAACCATCGAACGAATCAAGAGTCCCGCGCCGGCCAGTAAAACAATCGCCAGACTGATTTCCACAACAAGCAACGCCTTGCGTAGGCCTTCACGCGTTGAACCGCCTGAGGACCGACCGCCTTCTTTAAGCGCCATATTCAATTCAGCCCGCGAGGCGTGCAAAGCGGGCAGCAGTCCGCACAACAGGCTGGTGGCAATGGCAACCCCCAGGGTAAAGAGCAACACCGTCGTATCCATTCCGACGCGACTGAGTTGCGGCGTGTCTTCGGGCGCCAGCGCCAGCAAGCCATCCAATATCCAACGCCCGGCCAATAGACCGGCCCCGCCACCCATCAAGGCAATAAGCAAACTCTCGCTTAAAAGTTGCCTGACCAGGCGCCAGCGCGAAGCGCCCAGCGCCAGACGCACGGCAATCTCTTTTTGTCGGTCAGCGAAGCGAACCAAAAAGAGATTCGCGACATTCACACAGGCGATCAACAGAATGAACCCGACGGCGCCCAGCAAAATCCACAGCGACTGGCGCACGTCTTCCGACATCACCTCCTGGAGGTTCTCGGCCAGGGCGCTCTTGCCGCCGTTGACACGCGGATACTGTTCTGCAAGTTGCGCGCCCAGGCGTTGCATTTCACTGTTTGCCTGCTCAGGCGTAACGCCCGGTTTCAATCGCCCGACGCCGTAGAGTCCGAAACTGCTGCCGCGATCAGCTAAACCGGAATTGGGTTGCAGAAAAAGTCCGATGGGCACATAGACATCCGCGGCGCGAAAATATTCAAAGCCCTGCGGCAACACCCCGATAACGTTGTAGAGTTCACCGTCCATCAACAGGGTTTTGCCGATAATTTCGGGGTCGCCACCGAACCGCTCTTGCCAGAGCCCGTGGCTGAGTATCGCCGTTCGCGCGGCGCCAAACCGGTCATCCGTTTCGTCAAACAACCGCCCGGTTTGCACCTCGACGCCCAGCACCTGAAAAAAATTCCAGTTGATAGTGCGGCCGCGCAAACGCGCCGGAAATTGAGTGCCGGTCAGGGTGAAGGCCTGATTGCGGGTTGCCGCCATGGATTCAAACGAGGTGGCGCGCTCGCGCCAGTCGGCGAAGTTCGGATAAGAGACGGGCTGGCGTTTTCCCTCTGAAGATTGTTCGCCGAGAAGCATCAAGCGGTCGGCATTCTGGTAAGGCAAGGGACGCAGGAGCAGCCCGTGAACGACGCTGAAAATGGCGGTGTTCGCGCCGATACCTAAGGCTAGAGTGATGACCGCGATTGAGGTGAAACCGGGTTTTTTGAAGAGGACGCGCGCGCCGTAGCGCAGATCTTGAAACAGCTTGCCCATCAGCGTTTCCTTTCTAAAAGTGATTGTGGAATGCGGAGCGTCTTAGGAGGAAACGTTTCGGATTGCTAAGCGAACAATCCAAATCCTTGCTACGGATTCTATAGCAAGTTCCCATAAACCGCATTCCACAATCAACCTCGTTTATCCCTGAGCGCGACGATCCGGGTCGGTGTAAAAATATAAGGTCAGACAATCTTAACCAAATTCCGTGCCAGTCCGCGGCCTCCGGCTAAGCCCTTGAATGAATCAATTTGAGAGCGGGTGAGCCTAGAGATGAGAGGGTTGGAATGTGCGCTTTTGGGACTTGAAAATCCCAAAAGCGCGAAGTTTTTCAGAGCGAATTTCATTCATAGCGAAGCGCCACTATGGGGTCGGTTTTCGCGGCGCGGCGCGCCGGGATGAAACTGGCTGCCAGGGCCACTCCGGCGAGTATCAAGGAAACGGCTGAGAAGGTCAGGAAGTCTGTGGTGCTTACCCCGTACAGTAATCCCGCCAGAGCGCGGGTCAACAAAACGGCGGCTACCAGACCGATGCCAATCCCCGCAAGCGTCATCCACATGCCTTGTTTCAATACCAATTTCAATACATCGCTCGTCTGTGCGCCGAGCGCTAAACGAATCCCAATCTCATGCGTGCGTTGGGTCACGGAATATGAAATCACGCCATAGATGCCGACCACCGCGAGCACCAGGCCAACGAAACCAAAGATAGCGGCAAGCGTTGCCCCCAAGCGAATGAACATGAAGGCCAGTCCGCTGCTTAAATGTTCATTCATGCTTTTGACATCGAATATCACCATCTTGCTATCCAAATCGCGGACGGCTTGACGCACCGCGTTAAGGCTGGCCAGCGGGTTGCCTTCGGTGTGCAGGAAGTAGGTTACCTCTGAACGATAATTTTGTTTGAGCGGCAAGTAGAGAAACGGTCGCGGGTCTTCGCCGAGAAAAATCGTTTTGCTGTCCCGGGCAATGCCGACAACTTGAATGGGAGCGCCGTTGCGACTGATGCGAAACGGTTTGCCGATGGCCTTTTCGCCCTGCCAAAATTGCCGTGCCATGGCTTCATTGATGACCGCCACGGCTGGCGATTTTTCATCGTCGCGTTCATTAATCTCGCGGCCTTCAAGAATTGGAATGTTCATGGTTTGAAAATATTCGGGGGCGACTTTTCCGTAGTAAACCGTAGTGAAATCCTGCTCGCTTTGTGCGCTTTGTTCAGCGGTATAGACATCTAGCGATTCGTTGTTGTAGCCAATCGGCGTATGTCCCGCAACGCTCGCATCGCGGATTTGCGGCGTCTGTTTTAATCGGTCAAGCAACTGCTTTTGAAATACCTGCCCGCGCGTTTTGTCATAACCCTCGAGTTCAAGATCAACCGAGAACATCAGCAGGTTATCCGTGCGAAAACCCAGATTAATGTTCTGCGATTCCTGAAGACTTCTGATAAACAGTCCCGCACAAATCAACAATAAAAATGAAGCGGCAACCTGGGCGACGACAAACAGACTGCGCAACCGCTGGCGATTTCCCCCTTCGGAACCGGTGCGACCGCCTTCTTTGAGCGACTCGTTCAAGTTGATGCGGGAAGATTGAAAGGCCGGCAGGAGCCCGGCGATGATGCCGGTCAAAAGCGCCGTCAAAAGCGAGAAGATAAAAACTCGCCAGTCGGGTTCGATGTGAAAATTGATCGGCACATCAACGGAAAACTTGACCGAGCCGAGTAGGTCAATACCCCAGAGCGCCAACAGCACGCCGGCTAGGCCGCTGATGAGGCCGAGCAATAGGCTTTCAACGATAAGCAAGCGAATCAGGTGAAAGCGCGTTGCCCCCATCGCCGAGCGAATGGCCATTTCGCGGGCGCGCGTCGTGGCGCGTGACAAAATCAGATTGGCGACATTGGCGCAGGCAATCAACAAGACCAGTCCAACCAGAGCCATAAAACTCAAGCTGATGGTCGGCATCACATCGGCAAAAGCCAGGTGAGGTCGGGCGCGCATTTCAGGATAGACGACCAGGTTCATGTCCTTATAATTTTCGGGATACTGCTGATTGAGTTGCGCCGCCAATACCTTCAAGGCGGCTTTCGCCTGATTGAAATCCGTCCCCGCTTTGAGGCGTCCCATCAATCTGTAGCCACTGTCACTGCGATTGACGAAAGAGATTTTGCTTACCGGATAGAGCAGTGGCTTCATCATCACCGGAACGTACATGCCGACATCAATCAGGGGTTCGACGCCGGTAAAACTCTCTGGCGCAATGCCGATAATCGTAAACGGCTGGTTGCAGAGCGTGATGGCTTTACCGATGACCGATGGGTCGCCGCCGAAACGGTTTTGCCAGTAATGGTAACTGAGAACGACGACCGGCGCGGTGCCGGGCGTTGCACACTCTTCGCCGCTGAACATTCGTCCGTAAACCGCGTCAACGCCCAACACGGAAAAACAATTGCCCGATACCATCTCCACAAAAGCGCGTTCGTTTTGCCCATCGACGCCCAGATTGACGACGTTGTTTTGATAAGCGAAGGCATCGGCAAACACGCCGCTTTTGTCGCGGATGTCTTCAAAGGTCGGATAAGACATTTCATGGGGAATGTTCAGTGACGGGTCAATTACGCCGACCAGGGCGATTTCCTGCGGGTTTTTCACCGGCATCGGTTTGAAGAGGTAGGCATTGACGATGCTGAAAATCGCGGTGTTGGCGCCGATTCCTAAAGCCAGGGTGAGCGCCGCCACCAGGGTAAATAGCGGATTGCTTCGCAAAGCGCGAATGCCGTAACGAATGTCTTGCAGTAAAGTATCCATTCTCACTCCTTTATTGAGTTAAGCAACATTTTAGCGGCGGTCTCCTTTAACAGCTTGGCACAGGTCATCGCCGTCATATTCATCACATCTCGTGTCGGATTAAATTCCACGATATCGGCGCCGACGATGGGCGCCTGGACCGCCTGAATTTGATTGATCATCTCTCGCGTCGAAAGTCCGCCGGGTTCGTGATGCGAAACGCCGGGCGCAAAAGCCGGGTCGAGTCCATCTAAATCAATGGTGATGTAAACCGGAGTATCGAATTTCAGTTCAACAAAGCCGCGCCAATTTTTCATCTCGTGAATTTCGACGCCGAATCGTTTCGCCTGTTCCTGTTGATGCGCGGTGAGCGTTCGGATGCCGATTTGCACTAATCTATCGGCAAGCTTGGCTTCCATAATTCGCGCAAAGGGTGAAGCGTGCGAAAAGCGATTACCGAGCAGTTCGTCGTACAGGTCCGGGTGGGCGTCGAAATGCAGAATGCTGAGGCGCGAATATTTTTTTCTGTAGGCTTTCAGAATCGGATAGGTGATGGAATGGTCGCCGCCCAGTGAAATAACCGGCAAATCCTGGTCTAGCAAACTGCTAACCGCCTGTTCAATTTCGTCAAAGGCGGTGGCTGGCGATCCCCAGGCTAAATCACCGGCGTCGTGAAAGATTTGGCGTTTGCCGAAATCAATGCCGCTCTCCGACCAATAGTTCGCCGAATCCGAGTCGAAAGCCTGTCTGATGAGCGGCGGGGCCAGCGCCGCGCCTTTCATAAAGGAGGAATTGTCATCCAAAGGAAGGCCCAGCAGCGCAAGGCTGCTTGGGTTCATCCCGGCATTGGCGACTGGCGAGCTTTGCATAAATTCACAGGCGGTTTTGAGTCAGCCGGCAGGAAAAACTTTATTGACCTTGGTCCTGTATCCATTAATTTGCCAGTCCACCGCCTGTTAAAAATCGGCGAGGGTGGCAAATCTCCCGCCTGGCAAATTAATGGATAAGCCGTAATCGACCAGGGTTGATTACTTAAAGGTCGCCGACAGTACGCGCCCACGTTCGTATTCGGAACCAATGGTCTTTGCCGCTTCGCTCAAGGCTCGACGAATCTCTTCATCGCCTTTGTTAAGACTGGCAACCCGCATCAGGACGCGCGCTTTTTCATAATCGGATGAGATAGACGCAGCCGCTTTGATGGCCAGCTTCAACGACTCTTTGCCGGAATTTTCTTTGCCGAGCAGGGTGAGCAGCACGCGACTGCGTTCGTAATCCGAATGGATGCCGCCGACAACTTCAAAGAGCGTTGGCAAATCTGCATAGTCTTGTTTATAGGCGTCAATCAACTTAATCAGCAGGCCGGCTTTTTCATAATCCGAAGACATGCCGGTGATGGATTTGAAAATGGTGCGCAGTTGCGCGTCATTCAAATCGTCACGCTTCAACAGGATTGCCAGGGCGCGTCCCCGCTCATAGTCAGAACTGATGGTCGTCGTTGCCTCAACAAATTCGGACAACACGGCTTTATCGTCGAGATAATTTTTAGCGACCTTCGAGAGCACCTGACTCTTTTCATAATCGGATGAGATTTCGCGCCCCACCTGACGCACAGCCCGCTGTACACTTGCGGAATCGAGTCGCTGTTTTTCGAGCAATTCAGTGAAATAGAGTTTCTTTACATAATCGCTGCGAATTTTTGAAATCTCGTCCAGTACGGCGTTTGCGCCGCCTTGACGAAACAGGCGTTCGGCTCTTGCCGGCGCGTCAAAACCCGCTTGGCGGACGGCTTCCAGCAGCAGTTCCGATAACCAACGCTCAGCTTCGCCATCGAAGGTTGCCGCTCGGCCTTCGATAAAGTACGAGCGTTTGAGATGGCCGCCTGCGTCGGCTTCGACTTCAAATTTTCTTTCCACCGAGGTGCGCTCATCTTTGATGGTAAAATAGCCGTTGGGCGAAAGCGTTTTAATGTCACTGTAATTTTCGGTGAATTCGATTTTGCCTTTGAGTTTGACTTCCAGCCGTTTGCCGTTTTCACTCCAAATCCAATTCGAATGGTCATCATCGCTATGAACGGAAATCGAAGTCCGCGATTCCTTTTGTTGCAGCGACTCGGCGCTTGAGGTCTGTACCCCGCTCAAACCGATGCCGGCGCAGATTAACGAACCGGCAAATAAACTGATAATCCAGGCTCTCTTTTTCATTAGATCTTACTCCTTTCAAAAACCTCCGGGGCATCTCCGGGTCTCGGTGGTGAACAAGATTGACCATCGGGACCCAGAGGTTTTACCGAAGAATTAAGCTTCGCAATCCTTCAATTAATTTCCGGCTTCGAGGCTCGGAATTTTATCCACCTTCGGACGGGCGGCGCGATTCGCGAGTTCCCAGGCCGTCGCAAAAATGGTGCGCGCGACCTTTTCCATATTCTGATAATCAATCTTATCAGCATGGTCGGACGGGCGATGATAATCTTCGTGGTCGCCATCCATATAGAAAATAATCGGAATGCCTTTCCGGGCGTAGTTGTAGTGGTCACTGCGGAAAAAGAAATTGTCCGGGTGTTTGATGTCATCGTAGCGATAATTGAAGCTCAGGTTGAGATAGGATTTATTAACTGTCTCGCTGATCTCCTTTAAATCCACGCTCATCATACTCGGCCCGATGAGAAAGACTTCGCCGGGTTTTGGCAGATGGTCATTTGCCGGAACATCGTTCTCTTTCTTGGTGCGACCGATCATATCAATGTTGAGGTCAGCAACAATTTGGTTGAGCGGAATCGTCGGATAGTCCGTGAAATAACGCGACCCCCACAAGCCCTTCTCTTCTCCAGCGTGCCAGATAAACATCATCGAGCGTTTCGGACGCACGCCTTTTGAAAAGGCTTCGGCCATCGCCAGCACCGCCACGGTTCCCGACCCGTCATCATCGGCGCCGTTGTAAATTGCATCGCCGTTGACCGGATTGCCGATGCCGACGTGGTCATAATGCGCGCCAATGGCGACATATTCGTTTTTAAGTTGCGGGTCGCTGCCTTCGAGCACGCCGATGACATTTTGCGTGCCGGTCGGTTCCGATTTCACTCCGACGTTGATAGAAAAAGTCTTCTCCGGTTTTAAGGCGAAGGCTTCAATCGCTTCATTGGCCGCCGCTTTATTAAAAATCACCGCGCCATTGGTTTTTTCACCTTGAAACAAGATGTTGACCATTTTCGGAGAGAGCGTAAGCGAAGGAATTTGCGCATTATTTGACGTTTGGAATTTTTCAACAATTGAGAAACCGCGCTCCAGCGCATTTTGTCGGCCCTGGTTCCAGTTGATTAAATTCTGAAAGCCGGGTATGTAGACTAATGCCTTGGCGCCACGTTTTTGCGCGGCGTTTCCGGGAAAATCCCAATCTTCGCCCTGCTTGCCGCTGAAATCTTTTTGTTCAATCTCTTTCGGAGGCGCACCGGTGACGACAACAATTTTGTCTTTTACATCAATGGCCTGATACGCGTCGATGTTTTTGGCTTTGAAGACCCAGCCGTGGCCGGCAAAAACCACCTGTCCGCTTGCCGACCCGGCAGCAATTCCCGTCAGGAAATCATCGCCATAATAAAAAGTCTGCTCGTTGATTTTGGCGTAAGTTTGTTGCGGGTCAATCTTGTTGCGCTTCATGGCAATGCGTTGATAATAGCTGCCCGCGTCGCCGGCCGGTTTAAGGCCCCAGCGCGACAGTTGTGACGCAATATATTTCGCTGTGGTATCGAGTCCGCGCGACGGCGTGTCGCGGCCTTCCATCTCGTCCGAGGCCACGAACGTCAGATAATCTCGCAGTTGGGTCGCATTGATATAGTCGGCATTGCCATGCGCCGACGCCGGAGCCGACGCGCTGAGCTTGTCATTTTTGCGTTGCGCAAAAACCCCCATCGTCGGCGTGGTCAACGCCAAAATTAAAAGAAAGATACCTGCTGTCATCCGTTTCATAGATTCTCCATTCGGTTTAAAAAATTTCTCTCGCTCATTCATAGCGGAGCGCCACACCTGGGTCTACCTTCATCGCCCGCCGCGCCGGCACCCAACAGGCGACCAGCGCCACTGCGGTCAGCAATAGCGCAACATAGATGAAGGTCTGGGCGTCGGTCGGGCTGATTCCATACAAGAGGTCAGCGATGGTTTTAGATAACAAGTAAGCGGCAACCAGACCAATGGCGATCCCCGCGAGCGCCAGCTTTAACCCTTGTTTGAGGACCATTCCCAGCACATCGCGGTTTTGCGCGCCGAGCGCCAGACGAATACCAATATCGCGGGTGTTTTGTTCAACCGTGTAGGCCATCACCCCATAAATCCCCATCATCGCCAGAATCAGCGCAACGACGGCGAATAGGCCAATCAACATCGCATTGAAGCGTTGCGGCAGAATCGAGCGCGCCAGTCGTTCGTCCATCAGCCGGATGTTATAGATCGGCAAATCGCTATCGAGCGCCTGAATTTCGTTGCGCACGGCCTCCGTCAAACCCGCCGACTCCCCCTTGGCGCGCACCACGAACATCATTCTGGCAAGCGATTGTTGCAGGTAGGGCACATACATCTCCGGTTTCGCCTGCGCCGTTAAATCGCCGTGTTTGATGTCGCCGACAATACCGACCACTTCGCGCCAGATGGGTTCGCCATAGAGCGTGACCTCTCCGTCATCGCCAATGCGGATGCGTTTACCCATCGGGTTGTCATTCGGAAAATAGGTTCGCGCCCAGCTTTGATTGACCACCATAACCCCGGTCGTCGCCTGATTATCGCGGTCGGTAAAATCGCGCCCTTCAACAAAGGGAATATTCAACGTTTTAAAATAGTTTGGCGAGACCACGCGATGGTCTGCGGCTATCGCATCATCACCGGGTTGCGCCGGCCGGCCTTCGATTTCAAATGAACTCACGGACCGCGAATTGGAAAACGGCAAATCCGAAACGGCGCCCGCCGAATCAAGCGTTGAAATTGAATTGATGCGCTCAAGGGCGCGTTGAAAAAAGCTGGCCTGCTGTTTCGCATCTTTATATTTGGAGCCCGGCAGCGAAAGTTGCAGGGTAAGTAAATTCGTCGCCTTGAAACCCGGGTTAATCTGTTGCAATCGAAGAAAGCTCGCGAGCAACAACCCTGCACCGATAAGGACAACCAGGGCGATGGCGATTTCGGCGCTCACCAGAAAGCCGAGCACCCCCTGACGCAAAGAGCTTGAGGCCACCGATTGCCCGGCTTCTTTGAGCGTATGATTGAGGTCAAGTTTGGTTCCATAAAAAGCCGGCACCAGTGCCGAAAGGGTGCCGGCAATTAATGAAGCCAGCAGCGTGAAGACCAGGACATGGCTATCAACATCAATTTCTCCGACGCGAGGAAGCGAGTTCGGCACTACGGCTAAAATCAAATCCACGCCCCACCAGGCGAGCAGCAGTCCCAAGCCGCCGCCGATGATTGACAACACCAGGCCTTCGGTTAGAAATTGCCGAATCAACTGCCAACGGCTCGCGCCGATACTTAAACGAATGGCAATCTCTTTGCGCCGCGCCGTGGCGCGCACCAGTAACAGATTGGTTACGTTGGCACAGGCAATCAAGAGCACCAGGCCGACGGCGCCCAGCAAAACAAAGAGCGAGGTTTTAACAGCCTGGTTGACCACCTGTTCATGCAAAGAAACCAGGTAAACGCCCGAATTGCTATTGGAATTGGGATACTGCTCGGCGAGACTGGCGGCGATTGCATCCATCTCCGTCTGTGCAGCGCTCAACGAGGTGTCGGGTCTGAGACGACCGATGGTAAAGAGATAGCGATTGCCGCGTTCGATGCGGGGTAAGTCCAAACCAAGCGGCGACCATAACTCTACGGCCGCCGGGAATTCAAAGCCTTTGGGCATGACGCCGATGATGGTATAGCTCTCACCGTTGAGTTGAACGGGTTGACCGAGCACCTCGCGATTGCCGGCAAAGTGACGTTGCCAGAACCCTTCGCTTAAAATCACCACGCGGTTTTTGCCTGGCGCATCTTCTTCAGGTAAAAAATCGCGTCCCAGTAAGGGCTTGGTGCCGAGGACAGCCAGCAGGCTCGAAGAGGCCATCACGCCGCGCAGGCTTTCCGGTTGATGGCCATCCGTTAAGGTGAAGTTGACATAACGATAGGCCGCCAGGTGTTCAAACAGCTTCGATTGGTTTCGCCAATCATTGAAATTGTGCGGCGAGATGGTGCCTTGCGCGGGACCTTGGCGCTTATCATATTCCCAGACTTGCGCAATGCGTTGCGGTTCTCCGTAAGGCAAGGGTTTCAACACCACGGCATTTATGACGCTGAAAATCGCGGTGTTCGCGCCGATGCCCAAGGCCAGTGTGAGAACCGCGATGGCACAAAAGCCGGGCTTTTTCAGCAGCGTGCGAATCGCATAACGCAAGTCTTGAATGAATCGTCCCATTTATAGCCCTTTCGATTTTGGATTTTAGATTTTGGATTTTGGATGGCCGCTGCACAAGCGACCCAACGACCGGCGGCGGCCGAGTTTTGCAGTCAAGTTATAAGGAAAGTACAGCAACTCTATGGCCTCCGATAATCCAAAATCTAAAATCTAAAATCCAAAATCTAAATCATTCGTATCTGAGCGCTACCATGGGGTCTACTTTGGTGGCGCGCCGCGCCGGAATCGAACAAGCCGCCAGCGCCACCAAAGAGAGCAGGATAGCAATCGCTGTGAAGGTCAAGGGGTCTGTGGTGCTCACCCCGAACAACAGGTTTTGCAACAAACGGGTGAGCGCTAAAGCGGCCACCAGACCGAGGCCAATGCCGATTAAGGTCAGTTTCATTCCTTGCCCGATGACCATTTGCAAAACGTCGCGCACCTGTGCGCCGAGCGCCAGGCGAATGCCGATTTCATGGGTGCGCTGGGCCACTGAATAAGCAATCACCCCGTATATTCCGCTGGCCGCCAAGAGCAGAGCAACGGCGGCAAAAATCCCTAGCATCAGCATATTGAATCGTTCCGTCGCCATTGAAGCGCCGACAATTTCAGACATGGCTTGCACTCTGTTTAACGGAATTTGCGAATCCACTTTCCAAATGTGAGCCTTAACATCTTGAACCACGGCCGCCGAATCCGATTGACTGCGGACCACCAGATTTATCCAACGCTTCCAGGCGCGGCCCGATTGCCCGTAAGGCGTATAAAGCGCCGATTGCTCAGGTTGATTGAGACCGAAATATTTCACGTCACCGACGATGCCGACTATGGTTATCCAATTCACTTGCTGGTCGCGCGCCCAACGCACGCGCGCCCCCAGGGGAGATTCGCCGTCGAAGAATTCAGTGACGAAACTTTGATTCACCACCCCCACGAGCGGCGCGCCGTCTTTATCTTGAATCGTGAAATCGCGTCCGGCGAGTAGCGGCATTTGCATGGTGCGAAAGTAGTCGCCGTCAACGCTGCGGGTGAGCAGTTCAGGCTCTTCGCCAACCGGAATCGGCGGACGACCATCTATGACAAAGTTGTGCGTGAGGATGTCTGTACCGAGCGGCAGTTCGCTCACCATCGCCGCCTGCACCCCGGGAATTGAATTTACTTCATCAAGCACAGCGCGGCGAAATTGCGTCTGTTTGGGAATCTCTTTGTAACGAAATTCCGGCAAATCTATGCGCATGGTGGTCAGGTTGTCAGGATTGAAACCGGGGTTGACCGTGCGCAGTTGCGAAAAACTTTTAATTAACAGTCCCGCGCCGATGAGCAGGACCACGGCAATGGCAATCTCTGCGATGACAAGTCCGCCACGTAGTCTTTGCTTGGCCCGGCCAGCCGTTTGCCGAGCCCCTTCTTTCATCGCTTCGCCGGCATTGCTATGCGATACGCTCCAAGCCGGCATCAACCCGAACACTAAGCCGGTGGCCACCGAAATGCCGAGCGTAAAGAATAGCGCCAGGCGGTCAACTTTAATCTCATCCAGGCGCGGCAGGTCTTGCGGTTTGAGGGCAATCAGCAAATCAATGCCCCACAGCGCCAGCATCACGCCGAGCGCCCCGCCACAAAGCGCAATCATCACACTTTCAGTTAAGAGTTGCCGGATAATGCGCGAGCGCCCCGCACCGAGCGCCGAGCGAATGACGATTTCGCGTTCGCGTTCAGCGGCGCGCGCCAGCAGCAGGTTGGCGAAATTGGCACAGGCAATCAAGAGCACCAGCCCGACGGCTCCGAAGATGATCAACAGCGGAGTGCGCGAATTGCCGACCAGGCGTTCCTGTAAAGGAAAGAGCAGGGTCTGTCGCGTCTTGTTCTCTTCCGGGTATTCGGCGGCAAATTGTTTGTCAATCACCTGCATTTCGGCCTGCGCCTGTTCGAGGCTGACGCCCGGCGCCAGTTTGGCATAGGTCCTCATAAAGTGAACGCCTCGATACGCTGCAGCAAGCGGATTCGCAACATTGACGGGCGCGAAGGCTTCTACCTTTTCGCGTGGCGAAACAAAATTTCGCGGCATCACGCCGATGATAGTATAGGGATTGCCGTTCAAAGGAATCTCTTTGCCAACAATATTCGGGTCGCCATTAAACAAGCCTTGCCATAGTTCATGGCTGAGTACCAGTACCGCTTCCCCGCCCTGTCGGTCTTCGGTCGTGATGTAGCGCCCGATTGCCGGTTCAATGCCCAGGGCTTTGAAATAACCACTGCTCACTTGCCCGGTCATCACCTGGACGGGTTCGGCGCCGCCCGTGTAATCGAGTGGCTGAGCGGTAATGCCGCCGATCTCTTCAAAGGTTTGGCTCCGCGATTTGATGTCGGCAACATCGAGTGGCGATTGATTTGAACGGAAGGTGACGAGACGGTTTGAATCTTTATAGAGCAAGGGGCTCAGTAACACCGAATTGATGACGCTGAAGATGGCGGTGTTGGCGCCGATACCTAAGCCGAGCGTCAGGATGGCAAACAGCGTGAATGCGGGTTTGCTCATCAACACCCGCATTCCATATTTCATATCTTGCCAAAGGGTTTCCATAAACACTCTCCAACAGGAAAAAATTTGCGCTGGGTATAGTCGTTCTTACTGCGGTTTCTCGCTCAATTTTTTTATCGCTTCGGCGGCGCCGGTGTTTTGCGGATTCAGTTCAACGGCGCGCTGATAATTTTTAATTGCCAGTTCTTTGTCGCCATTTTTCATGTAGGCTTCGCCGAGCGAATCATAAACATTGGCCGATTGCGGATAATCCTCGACATTGAGTTTGAAGACTTCGATGGCCTCTTTTACGCGTTGCGCCGCCATCAGGTTATAACCCAACCGGTTCATCTGATTTTCATCAAGCGAAGCTTTGCCGGCTTTTTTGCGCTCACGATAATCGCGCAAGGGTTCATTCGCGCCTCGGGCAAGAATCTCTTTGAATAAGCTTCTCGCCGGCGATTTGTAAGATTCGTATTTCAACCAGGCGAGCGCCGGTTGTTCGCCGCCAACGGCTAGATCAACCAGATCCGGCATAATTGAAAGTCCGTTGGTGCTGTTGGCAAAAACCACCATCCCGAATTTCTGTTTGTCATAAGCGACAATGTAAGCCTTCGAGTCGCCATTGTCGCCCCAGTGCCAGAACGCCAGTCCGTCAGCCGTGGTTTGCAGTCCCCAACCCAACCCCCAGGAGAGGGTGGATGAAAGCTTTTCCGGGGCGCGCCCGGTGTTATTGGTGCCGCTTTCGCTGAGTTTGATTTGCGGCGTGAGCATCTGTTTGGCGGTCTCTTTTTTGAGTCCTTCGCCTTTCATCACGGCGACCATAAATCGCCCGTAATCTTCGGCGGTGGTCTTCAAACTGGCTGCGGCATTCGCCTGTGTGGACGTGTTTCTGCCGGTCGGGTCGCCGACAAAGTTGTGCCTGTAGGTCGCCTGGGTTTCGTAAGGGCTCTGCCAGATGTAACTGCTGTTTTTCATGCCGAGCGGTTCAAAGACCATCTGCTTCATGAAATCATTGAACGTCAGACCGCTAATCCTTTCGACGGCTTTGGCAAGATAGACAAAGCCTTCGCCCGAATAACTGAAGCGGTCGCCGGGGGTGAAAAATATCTTCAACTGGCCGCTCTGCCGCCAGTTCGGAAAGCCTGTCGTGTGACTCATCACGCGGCGCGCAGTGATTTGACCGAGGCGGGCGTCTTCACCGACATCGTAATTGCCGGGCAGGTATTTGTTGAGCGGCGCATCAATATCTAGCTTTCCGGCATCGGCCAGTTTGAGCACGGCGTAAGCGAATACCGGTTTACTCAGTGAGGCCGCTTCAAAGACGGTTTGGTCTGTGACCGGCTCTTTGGTCTTGGCATTTGTGACGCCGAAGCCGTGATGCCAGACGAGCGCGCCGTTTTGGATGAGCGCGATGGACAGCCCCGGAACCGCCCCTTCGTTCAACAGTCGCGGAATCTCTTTTTCAAGACGCGCCAGCGTCTGTTTAAGGTTCGCTCTGGCTTTTAGCGGGGTTGAGGATTTCGCAGCCTCTGAACTTGCGCGCTCAAAGGAAAAGCTCTGGGCGGCAAAGAGCAGCAGGATAAAGGTAGAGATTAAACGCCTGGTTATCATTTTTGTTACCTCTTTATTATTTCGTAAATCATTCGCAGCGGAGCGCCACCAGCGGGTCGGTCTTTACCGCGCGCCGCGCCGGAATGAAACAGGCCGCGAGCGCCACCAACATCAGCAACCCGGCAACCCCGACAAAGGTCGTCAGGTCAGTGGGACTGACCTCATAGAGAAAACTTTCCATCAATCGGGCAAGCAAGAAGGCGCCGATTAAACCGAGCGCCAGGCCTGATAAGACCCAACGCATTCCCTGACTGACGATGAGTTTGAAGATGTGACTTATGGTCGCGCCTAAAGCCAGCCGGATGCCGATTTCCTGGGTGCGTTGCGCCACCACATAAGACATCACGCCATAGATTCCGGTAATCGCCAGCAGTAAAGCGACGATGGCAAAGACCGCGAAAAGCACCAGACTGAAGCGGCGATTATCGAGCGAAGAGGAAAAGATTTGTTCAAGGGTGCGGAAATTCATTGGCACATCGCTGGCAAGCGAGCGCACTTCCGACCGCAGGCTTGAGACCAGCGTTGCGCTGTCGGTTTCGGCGCGCACGACGATTGAAAAATCGCTCGACCGACGCGGGCGTTGAACGTAATACGCGTAAAAGGTCGGTGGGGTGTCGGCATCCAACCCATTGTTGCGGACATCACCGACAACCCCGACAATCGTAAAAAGCCGTTGGTCTCCATCCATATTGCCGTATTGAATCTGCCGACCCAGCGGGTCTTCGGTTGGCCAATATTTGCGCGCCAGCGAGTCACTGATAATGGCAACGTGGGTTGAGTTCATGGTGTCGCTTGACTGAAAGAGCCGCCCGCGCAGGAGGGGAATGCCCATTGCCGTAAAGTAATTTTGCGTGGCAATGCGATATTCGCCGTAGCCATCTTTGGTCGGGTCGTTGTCAATGAGAAATTTTCCGTTGCTGCCGCGCTCGGTCATCGGCAATCCGTCCACCCCGCCAACCGCAATGATGCCGGGAAGCGCTTCGATTCGCTCAAGCAATTGCTGGTGAAAATTGGTCAGGCGTTGATAATCGTTCTCTTCTTCCGATACCGGCACCGAGATATCCATGGCCAGGGCATGCTCGGCGCGAAAACCCGGATCAATCATTATCAGTTTCACAAAACTCTTTATCGAAAGCCCCGCGCCGATGAGTAAGATAAGGGTTAAGGCAACCTGCGCGGCAACTAAACCGCTACGCAGCCGGGCGCTCGCCCGATGCGCCGACTGACCGCGTCCCGACTCTTTTAAGTTCTCCTGCAGATCGCCGCCAGAAAAGTGAAAAACCGGCACCAGACCGAGCAGCAGCGCCACGCTTATCGAAAGCCCGAAGGTAAATATTAAGACTCGCCAATTAATGGCAATCTGGTTGATGTACGGGAGATTTTGTTGATTCAAGGAGAGCAGCAAATCAATGCCCCAGACCGATAGTAAGACGCCCAGCGCTCCGGCCAAGACGGCAAGCAGCAAATTTTCCGTGATGAACTGTTGCGCCAGACGAAATCGCGTCGCTCCCAGGGCGCTGCGCAGCGCGAACTCTTTCTGCCGGGTGGTGACTTGCGCCAATAGCAGATTGGCGACATTGGCGCAGGCCACCAGCAGGAGGAAGCCGACCGCCGCAAGAAAAATGAGCAGACCCTGACGCACATTGCCTACCAGAAGCTGTTGCAAAGGAACGACGGCAAAATCAACGGCATCAATCTGCTTGCCAAATTGCTGTTTCAATTGTTTGCCAATGATTGTGATATCGGCCTGCGCCTGTTCAATCGGCGTCCCGGCGTTGAGCCGCGCAATCACCCGTTTGCCATGTGAGGTGCGCGACACTTCGGCTGGAAATGCTTCCCGGCTGATCCAGACTTCGGTGTCTTTGGGAAAGCTGAAATCCGGCGGCATCACCCCGACAACATTGAAACTCCGGTCATAGACCTTCAGCGACAGTCCGCTTAAATCCTGACGAGCGCCAAGAAGTTTTTGCCAGAAGCCGAAACTTACGATTGCCGCGTGGGCATTTTCCAGGCGGCTCTCTTCGGATAAAAAGGTGCGCCCGACCGCCGGTCTTGCGCCTAACACTTTGAAGAATTCATTTGAGGCGGCACAGACCTGCGCGCGCACCGGTTCATTGGCGCCGGTGACGCTAATCAGTTGGGTAACGTATTCGGCAACCGCTTCAAAGCTGCGGTTTTTGTCGCGCACATCGAGAAAATTAGGCTCCGTAAAAGTCATTTGCTTACCGCCATCGCCGACTTCCCGAAGGGCGACCAGGCGTTCAGGTTCAGGGTACGGAAGGGCTCTGAGCAACACCGCATCTACGATGCTAAAGATCGCCGTACAAGCGCCAATGCCTAAGGCCAGAGAGATAACCGCCGCAAGGGTAAATCCCGGTTTGGTCTTCAGCATTCGCGAGGCATAGCGCAGGTCTTGTAGAAATGTATTCATAAATAAACCCTTTCACATTTTGGATTTTAGATTTTGGATGGCCGCTACACCGTTGAACCCAGCCCCTCGGCGACTTTGATTTATAATCAAGTCGAGCGCGGCTCCTCGGCCTTCTCGGTCAATCCAAAATCCAAAATCGAATCATTCATATCTGAGGGCCACCAGGGGGTCTACTCTGGTGGCGCGCCGCGCCGGAATATAACAGGCCAATAAGGCAATAAAGCCTAAGATGAAAGTAATCCCGGCAAAGGTTACGGGGTCGTCAGCGCGCACATCATAAAGCAGGCTCTGCATCAGTCGGGTCAATGCAAATGCGCCTATCAACCCGATGCCGGCGCCCAGCAGGGCCAATTGCAAGCCTTTCTTGAGCACCAGATTGAGAATATCGCGTGGCGTCGCGCCGAGCGCCAGCCGGATGCCGATTTCCTGGGTATGCTGGGCAACGAAGTAATAAATCACGCCGTAGATTCCGAGTGACGCAAGCAGCAGGGCCAGAACCGCGAAGGTCGTGAGCAAAATAACTCCGATGTGTCGCGCGGCGGTCTCTTCGCCAAGAATTTCATCCATCGTCATCACACTTGAAATGGGTTGATCAGGGTCAACGGATAGAATTTCACTGCGTATGGCGGAGACCAGTTCTAAGGGACGATTCGTGGTGCGAACAATCAGATCGCGTGGCGCAAACCAGGGTTGCGTGGTGACCTGTTGAAAAGGCAAATACATCTCTGCTTTAACCGGCTCATCGACTCCCATCTGCCGGACATCGGCGACCACACCCACGATGGTTCGCCACGGAATATCCTCGTCCGGGTCGCCCAGTTTAAAGCGCTTGCCGAGGGCGCCATCGGCCCAATACTGCCGCGCCATGGTCTCATTGATAATGGCAACCGGCATGGAATGTTCGTTATCGCCGTTATCAAAATACCGACCTTGTTTCAAAGTTACCCCTAAGGTTTGCAAAAACCCTGCGCTGACCTGCCGGTGATTGGCGTCATATGACATCCCCGGCAAAGGTTGTTGTGTACCTTCCGGGTAGAACCCGTTGGTGCCCCCCTTCCAGGCCAGTGGAACCGAAGTCGAATAGCCGACGGAGATGACCCCCGGTAAGGCCTGAACCCGTTCGAGCACCTGCCGGCAGAAGGCGACGCGCCGCTCATGTTCGCGGTATTTGTTTTGCGGCAACGTGGTGCGCAACGTCAGCACCTCTTCAGGTTTCAATACGGCATACTGATTCGTGAGCTTATAAAAGGTGCGAATTAGTAACCCGGCGCCGACCAGAAGAACGAGCGCCAGCGCAATCTCTGCGACCACCAGGGCGCTGCGCAGGCGATGGCTCTTGGTGCCCGAACCCGAGCGCGTGGTGTTTTGCTTGAGGGTTTCATTGAGGTCAACCTTGGCCGCCTGAAGCGCCGGAACCAGCCCGAAGATGACGCCGGTCACCAGCGATATCAATACCGTGAAGCCCAATACTCGAAGGTCGAGGCTTAAAGTTGTCGTGAGCGCCATGCTTTCGGGAATCAATTGTTGAAGAAAGCTGAAGCTCCACCAGGTAAAGATCAGTCCCAAGACGCTGCCGGCGGCAGCAAGCAGGACGCTTTCGGTAATTAACTGTCGGGCAATTCGCCAGCGCCCGGCGCCGAGCGCCGCACGCACGGCAATCTCTCTTTGGCGATTGACCGCGCGCGAGAGCAACAGATTGGCGATATTGGCGCAGGCAATCAGCAAAACAAACCCCGTGGCAACCAGCAAAACCAGTAAGAGCTGACTGACATCACCAGTCAGTTGTTCATGGAGCGGCAAGACCACGACGCCGAGTTTCCCGTCAAACGATTGATTGGGATGTTCCGCTGCAATGCGCTGCATCAGGATACTCATATCGCTTTGCGCCTGGATGAGCGAAACCCCGGCTTTCATGCGCGCAATGACGCTTAAGTAATGCGACCCGCGATTGGCCAATGCTTCCGAGTCGAAGGCCATTGGCACCCAGGCGCGAATCTCTTTGGCAAGAAATTGAAAATTTGCCGGCATGATGCCAATGACCGTATAGGATTCGCCGTTGAGCAGAATGTTGCGGTTGATGAGGTTAGGCTCACCGCCATAGCGACGTTGCCAGAGGGCGTAACTGAGCACCACAACTTTATTCGCTCCGGGGGCGTCTTCCTGAGTGGAGAAGGTGCGACCCATTAACGGTTGCACGCCAAGCAGGGGGAAAAAGTTCGCCGTCACTGCGTAGGCGGAAACTTTTTCCGGTTCGCCGTCACCCGTGAGGTTGAAACTGCGCGTATCAATAGCCGCCATATCTTCAAAGACCTGGTTCTGCGCCTTCCAGTCGGCGTAATTGGCGGGCGCCGGAGTATTGCGCGGGAAATTCGCAAACGACGCGTCTTCCCAAACCATGACGAGTCGCGACGGGTCGTTAAAGGCGAGCGGTTTAAGCAGCACCGAATTGACTAAACTGAAGATGGCCGTATTGGCGCCGATGCCTAAGCCGAGGGTAATAACCGCAATCACGGTAAATCCTAAATTTTTCCTCAGCATTCGCGCGCCGTAGCGCAGGTCTTGTAGAACTGTAGTCATAAAAACCCTTTCACATTTTGGATTTTGGATTTTGGATTTTGGATTGGGACTGCATCAGTGAACCCAGGCCTTCGGCGAAATTGATTTTTGCGATGGCCGAACACCGCAGAGCACGGCACCGCCACCATTTCTGTCAATCCAAAATCCAAAATCTAAAATCCAAATTCGAATCATTCATAGCGAAGCGCCACTATTGGGGCGACTTTCGCGGCTCGCCTTGCAGGCACCAAACAGGCGACCAGAGCCACTCCTGTCAAGAACATAGAGACCGAAGCGAAAGTCAAGACATCGGTCGCCGTGATCCCGAATAGCAGGCTGTCAATGAGTCGGGTTAGCCCCAAAGCAGCGAGCAGTCCGACGCCGATGCCAGCGCCCGCCAGGCCCATACCGCGCTTTAGCACCAGGGCAAGGATGTCGCTTGGTCTCGCCCCGAGTGCGACACGCACGCCGATTTCTGACGTGTGTTGAACGACAAAATAAGCCAGCACGCCGTAGATGCCAATTGCCGCTAGCAGCACAGCCAGGCCGGCAAAGGCGGCTACCAGCGCCATCCCTAAGCGACGTTGCGAGGTCTCCGCGCCGAGTATCTCATCCAGGGTTCGGACGTTTGCAACCGGCTGCGCGGGATCCACGTCTTGAACGGCTTGGCGCACGGCGGCCGCCAGACGCCGCGGGTCAAGCGACGTGCGGATGGTTAAATCGCGCGGCGCAAACCAAGGTTGATAGGTCGTCTGTCGGTAGGGCAGATAGATTTCGGCTTTAACCGGGACTTCGAGTCCCATCTGTCTGACATCAGCGACGACGCCGATGATGGTCACCCAAGGGTTGGGCGCCTCGGGACTCCCGACTTTGAAGCGTTTACCGAGCGGGTTTTCGTTCGGGAACCAACTGCGAGCCAGCGTGTCATTGACGATGACGACGGGTTGGGACTCGGCCGTGTCGCGCCCGTCGAAATAACGACCCGCTTCGAGTTGAATCCCCAGGGTCTCCAGATACGCGTCACTGACTTGGCGATGAATAGCGTTATAAGCCACCCCCGGTTCAGGCAGACGCCCTTCAATTGAGAGGCTCGTTGACCCGCCCTTCCAGGCCAGTGGCACAGATGTGGTATAACCCGCGGAAACCACTCCGGGCAGGTTCTTCACGCGCTCCAATACCTCATCGTAAAAGGTGACCCGTTTGGCGAAGTCGGTATATTTTTGCGCCAATAATTCGGTGCGCGCGGTGAGAACTTGTTCAGGGCGCAGGCCGGAATATTGTTGGCGAAGTTTATAAAAGGTCTGCATCAAGAGGCCCGCGCCAACGAGTAAGACCAAGGCCAAAGCGATCTCTGAAATCACCATGGCGCTCCTCAAAGCGCGATGGCTTGCGCCTAACCTTGAGCCGCCGCCGCTTTGCTTTAACCTCACATTGACCCCCTCTTTCGAGGCTTGCCAGGCGGGAACCAAACCGAAGACCACTCCGGTGATGATAGAGATCAACAGCGTGTAACCCAACATCTGCGGGTCAATCGTCAACCGGGTGGTTAATCGTAAATCGGCAGGTATCAACTGACTGAGAATCTCGAAACTCCAGGCGGCCACGAAAACGCCGGCTATTCCGCCGCAGAGTGCCAACAATAAACCCTCGGTCAGCAACTGCCGCGCGATACGCAGGCGTCCGGCGCCGAGCGCCCTGCGGATGGCGAGCTCGCGCGAGCGCGACGAGGCACGCGACAACAGCAGGCTGGCAATATTGGCGCAGGCAATCAAGAGGACAAAGCCGGCGGCGCCCAGCAACACCAACAAAGGGCGACGGATTTTACCGGCGAACTGCTCATGCATCGGCACGACCGCCGCTCGCAAGCCCGCCGCGTTTGCCGGATCCGCTTGAGCGATACGTTGCGAAATCGCACCGATATCGGTTTGCGCTTGTTCCAGGGTAACCTGGTTTTTCATTCGCGCCACGACCATCAGGTAATGGCCAGCGCGATTTGCCAGTTGTTGCGGCGTGAATTTCATCGGCAACCAGGCATCTGTCGCCGCTTGAAATAGCTGGAATCCGGCCGGCATCACACCGATGACCTGGTGACTTTCGCCATTCAGTTGAAGGCTTTTGCCGAGAACGTCCGGGTCGCCGCCGAAACGATTTTGCCAGAGGTGATGACTGATGATGACGACGTTACTGGCTTCGGGTTTATCATCACCGGGGGTAAACGAGCGACCCAGAGCCGGGCTCGCCCCGAGTAGCGGCCAGAGGTTTGCGGTAATACCGTAAGTAAAAACTCTTTCCGGTTCGCCGTCACCCGTGAGGTTAAAACTGCGAGGAGCGAGCGCCGCCATATCTTCAAAAACCTGATTCTGCGTCTTCCAGTCGGCGTAATTGGCGGGTGCCGGGGTGTCTTGTGGCGTGCCCCTCTCGGGAGCGTCCTCCCAGACCAACACTAATTCATCAGGCTCAGGGAAGGCCAAGGGTCTCAGCAAAACGGCATTGACCAGGCTAAAAATAGCCGTGTTTGCGCCGATGCCGAGGGCGAGCGAGATGATGGCAATCACCGTAAACCCGGGATTGCGCCGCATCATGCGCAAACCGTAACGGAGGTCTTGTAGTAAAAAACTCATAAATGCCCCTAACCATATCGAATCATTCATAGCGAAGCGCCACCAGCGGGTCCACTTGAGTGGCGCGCCGCGCCGGAATATAGCTTGCCGCGAGCGCCACCAGGCCTAAGATTACGGATACCGCTGCGAAGGTGGTTACATCGGTGGCGCCGACTTCGTAAAGTTCACTGGTTAGAACCCGCGTGACGGCAAGCGCGCCGAGTATTCCAAGGGCCAATCCGCCGACCAGCAACCCGATGGCCTCTCCCATCACTAAACCCAGGACGCGCCTGGAATCGGCTCCCAGAGCCATTCTGATGCCAATCTCTTTGGTGCGCCCGGAGACCGCAAAAGCCATTACCCCGTAAATGCCAACGCTGGCCAGTACGAGTGCGAGCGCCGCAAAAAGTCCGAGCAGAAGGGCGCTGAAACGAGTTCGCGAGGTGGCTTCGGCGCTGCGCTCGGTCATGGTCTTCACATCAAAGACCGGGACATTTTTATCGAGCCCAAGAATCTCTTTGCGCAGTGCCGGTACCATTTGCGTCGGGTTGCTCACGGTTCGCACAATGACGAAGGTTGCATCTTCGGTGGGCTGTAAATAAGAGGCATAGATTTCCGGCTCGAAGGCTTCCTCGACCTTGCCGTACTTGACATCGCCGACGACTCCGACGACTTCAGCGAATTCATTCTCTTCCCAGCCGATCCCCAGCCAGAGCTCTTTGCCTATCGGGTCAAGGCCCGCAAAGAATCGCTCGGCCGCCGTCTGATTGATGATGACGACGCGCTTTACGCCTTGGCGGTCTTGATCGGTAAAGCTGCGACCTTGCAACAGCGGAATCCGCAAGGTTTTGAAATAATCGGGCGCTATGCTATGCACACTGGCGGTCTTCAGGTCGCCCTCACCCTCGCCTTTTAAGCGCATGATGGTCTTGCTCGAATTATTCGATAATGGCGTAGAAGTGGCTACGGTAGCCGATTCCACGCCCGACAGCGTTTTGAGGCGCTGCAGAAGTTGCTCCTCGAAGGCGGCCGCCGCTTCGGGTTTATATTTTGGCAGTTCGACCTTGAGGGTGATCAGGCGGTCAGCATTAAAGCCCACACTGATGGCCTGTAGTCGGGCAAAACTCTTGATCAACAGTCCGGCGCTAATGAGCAGAACGAGCGCCAGGGCAATTTCCGTAACCACGAGAAAACTGCGCGAGTTGAGGTTGAACAACCGCCGGCGACTTTCAAAGGCCGAGGCGTTCTGCTTGAGGGTTTCATTGACATTCGGGTTCGAGGCTTGCCAGGCCGGTAAAAGTCCAAAGACCAGGCCGGTGAAAATCGACAGCAGAAGATTGAAGGCCAGCACAGTTGTATCAATGCTGGCTTTGCTGAAATCGAGGATTTGAATATAGCCCTTGTCGCGGTCAGTGAGCGTCGGCTTAAAGGCGGTCAGCAGTTCCACGCCCCACAAAGCGATAACCAGACCGACCACACCGCCGATAAAAGCCAGCACGACGCTTTCGGTGAGCAGTTGCCTTATCAAACGCCCACGAGTGGCTCCCAGAGCCAGTCTCACGGCAATCTCCTTGCGCCGAGAGAGGCCTTTGGTGATGAGCAGATTGGCAATATTGACGCAGGCAATCAATAAGACGAAGCCCACGGCAGCAAAGAGAATCAAGAAGGATTTGCCGAGTTTCGGGTCCAGTTTGGCTTCTCGCAAGGAGACGAGTTTTAGGGTTTCAGGTGGCGTCTGTGCGGCCATCTGCGGTGACATCGGATAGGTTTCGTTAATTTTATCGTGAATCACCGCCAGCTCATTTTGGGCGCGTTCAAAGTTGGTGTCGGGTTTGAGGCGGGCGATGATTTCCATCCAACTGGCAAAAGCGGTTTGCAAGCGTCTGGGAAAGGTCAGTTGCGGAGCCATCATCATCGGGGTCCAGATTTCGGCGGTTCCCCGCTGCCCTTTGAAATTCTTGGGCAAGACGCCGACAATCGTCAGCGGCACTTTGTTCAAGCTCAGGCTTTGACCAACGATGTTGGGGTCGGCATTGAAGCGCCGCGTCCAGAGGTCGTAACCGATAAGCACGACCGGATGGGTGCCGGGGGTCTCGTCTTCATCGGCCGAAAAAGTGCGTCCGCGAATCGCTTCAAGGCCAAGCAGCGGAAAATAATTTGCTGAAACCAGTTCGACGCCGACGCGCTCGGGGGTGTCGGAATCGGTAATCGGAAAATTTTGATTACTGACGGCGGCGACCTGTTCAAACGATTGATTGTTGTCGCGCAGGGTTTTGAATTTCGGATACGACCAAAGCGGCGAACTGGCTTTTCCGGTTTTCGGATTTTCGGTCTCGGTAAAAACCATCACCAGGCGCTGCGGGTTTTCATAAGGCAGCGGTTTGAGCAGCGCCGCATAAACGATGCTGAAAATCGAGGTATTCGCGCCGATGCCTAAGGCCAGCGAAAGAATCGCCACGGCTGCGAATCCCGGATTTTTTACGAGCGTCGCCAGCCCGTAGCGAATATCTTGAAAAAGTTTTTCCATAAATCCCTCTACTCATAGCGTAGCGCAATCATCGGGTCCACTTTGGTGGCGCGGCGCGCCGGGATATAGCAAGCTGCGAGCGCCACCAGGGCGAGCAAAAACGGAATGCCGACGAAGGCCGATAAATCTTTTGACGAGACGCCAACGAGCGCCGCGCCCAGAGCTTGCGCCAGCGCGAAGGCCGCCAGCCAACCCGTACCTAAACCGATGAGCGCCGGCAGCATTCCTTGTTTAATGATCATCTTCAACACGTCACTGGCCTTGGCGCCGAGCGCCAGGCGGATACCGATTTCCTGGGTGCGTTGGGTGACGGCGTAAGAGACCACGCCATAAATTCCGACGGCTGCCAGTACCAGAGCGATGACCGCAAAGATGCACAACAAGAGACCGGAAAAGCTATAGGGGAGTACAGACATTGAACGCACCTGTTCCATGGTGCTGACTTGATAAACCGGTTGGTCTTTATCGAGAGTCGTTACTTCATTGCGAATCGCTGCGGCTAAATGGGTCGGCTCAACTTTTGTACGCGCGACGACAATCATCGTTGACCAGATGTCTTGCGCCATCGGCAGATAGTATTCGGCGGTTACCGGCGCATAGAGTTCATGTTTTACGTCTTTGACGATGCCAATAACCGTCATCCAGGGGTAGCGCGCCAGCTCGCCCATAAAACGAAAGCGTTTGCCCAGGGCTTCGCCGTTCCAATATTCGCGCGCCATGGTTTCGTTAATGATGGCCACAGGTTGGGCGCCTTGACGGTCTTGTTCGGTGAAGGCGCGCCCCTGTGACAGGGTAATGCCTAAGGCTTGAAAATAATTTGGCGTGCAGACGCGGTACCGGCCGACAAATTCCTGACCGGGCGGAGGTGCCGGCAAATCTTCGACGAGGAATGCATCTGATGAATTGCTGCCGCCAAGCGGCAAATAATTGACCAGTCCTGCTGATTCGACACCTGCAAGCCCCTCGACCCGGCGGGTCAAATCTTCAAAAAAGGCGCGGCGTTTTGCCTCCGTGTCATAGCGCGCGCGCGGCAAAGAGATTTGCATGGTTAAAACATTTTCGGGTCTAAAACCCGGATTGACTTTCAAAA
>JBIOWC010000041.1:0-15408 GCA_044868105.1 Blastocatellia bacterium | reverse complement strand
TATTGCACAGGGTATGAAACTCGACCGATAAAAAGTTTGATAAATTGGTCGAGGCACACAACAACACAACCGCCGGGCAAGCCTTGCCCGCGGGCACTGCTTCAAGGAATTCTGAGCCGGTCATTTAAGACCTCTTCAAAATCATTGCCGCGGGCTTGCTATCGAGCGCCGCGCTTTAAGCGCTGAACAGGGAGTACTCGCTCCCTGTTCAGCATTCGTTCTTCACCTCCTACAGTCAGCCAGGCCAATGGTCAGCCTGGCTCGGTTTTGAAAAAGCGCCTCTGGTTGCTGGTGCGCCGAAGACAGTAAAGACAAGTTGAAAGATCGGTCTTGAGGAAAAGCAAGGCGCGCAACAGGCGGGCTAACTTGCGAACTGTGGGCCAAGGGTATTCGCCTATCCGACACTTTCCTGGGGATTACCAATCGCGCGTCGGCCGCATCAACTCTATTGATTGGTGGAGCTGCGGTATTCAGGTAAGGATTAACCGGTGTGCCGATGTTTTGCGGATAAAGATTTATGGCTCGACACAGCTCAGTTAAGAGCAAGACGAGAACTGCAAGGGCGAAAATGCTAAAGCAGATTTGCATGAACATCGGTCTCACCTCCTCAATTGCTAGTCAACGGACAGTCATCCTAAGACTCCACACCGTTACTGTAGCGCCTGATTGAATATCGAAACCTGGCGTTCAATGGATAATAAAAAGTATCCCAACTCACAGACGAGTTGCCGCTTTACTCATTCGGTGATGGTAAGGCAAGTGACATACCGTCAATTTAACCGGGCAACAAGGTGCTTTTTAACCAAAAGGGCGGTGGCCTGTGCCGCCAGGTGCGGAAGTTTTCCGGCGGCTGCGAGGAATTACCCAATACCCCAGAGCAAACAGCGGAATAGATAAAAGCTGCCATCCGTTATTCGATGCGGGGTTCGAAAAAGCGTTGGTCAGATAAGGTCGGCCGAGGTGGCGACAAATTCCGGTTTGCAGTTGGCGTGATGAGCCGGGAAAACTATCAGGCGACTCGGCATCGGTCGGATTTATTTCTACAATCTTTAAGGGAGGTGAATAGGATGGGGTGAGGATTTCCTGAACGGTTGCGGGTTTTGATTCCTTTTCCCTTAATAGTTTGCTTTGTTTAAGAAACCATAAAGAATAATGCAAAAACTAACCCATTTCGGTGTTCAATAAACAACCACCTTGCAAACTCAAAGCTTGGAGAAGTGAAACGATGTCATCAAAGCGAGCCTATCTGGCGATGCGAGGCTTCTGGCAAATCGCTCTCTTTTTAATCGCCTACCTATTCATCGTTCTCTTGTGTCTGCGCCAGTGGAGTAGCGCTGCGCCCTGGTCAAGACTGAATCTCTTTTCAATTACCGCGCTCATCCTCAGTTGTTTACTCGGCGGGCAACAACTCAGACTGACGAGCCAATTGCCCGATTCTCAGGATGTGGTGCGCGAAGCCTTCGGCGTGACCTTCGACCCGGGGATGGCAAAATATGTTGGGCTACTGGCGCTCGCCGAACTGCTGGTCTTCATTGATTACGCGCATTTGCATCTGGTTCCGATACTGGAAAACCGTCTGCTGCAAGGCGCGGGATTGCTGCTCTATCTATTAGACATCTGTTGGTTAATCTGGGTTGACGCGCATCTGGCGAACCATTTTGCGAGTGTTGAAAATGCCCGGCAGGTGCTTACTCGCGGCCCTTACGCTTATGTCCGTCACCCGCGCTATGTGGGATTGATTGCCAGCCGTATGGCCTTCGCGCTGACCTTTGCAAGCGCGCTCGGTTGGCTGATGGTCGTGGGCTGGATTCTTGTGGTCAACCGGCGTATTCGTTTGGAAGAGCCGCACCTGCATGAGCTGTTCGGCGCACCTTATGATGAATATGCCAACCACACGCCTCGACTGGTGCCTTATATCTATTGAGTTGTGATAGACTGCACCAACCTAAATCAATCGTTAAGGCACTAAAGATGGATTTTTCACTGACCGACGAACAAGAGCAATTCCTTAAATCGCTGCGCGCGTTTTTAGCGAACGAAATCGAACCCTACGCCGCTGAAATGGACAGCCGCGAAACCTTCAGGCGCGAAAATTTACAAGCCCTTGCCGAGTTCGGCTATCTCGGGTTGAACTTTCCGGAAGCTTACGGCGGCACGAACGCCGATTTTTTAACCGCGACGCTTGCCGGCATTGAACTCTCGCGGGCCTGTTCGGCAACCGCCCTTTCCGCAGGCGCAAGCGTCGCCCTCTGCGGCTATCCGATTTTGAAATACGGCACCGATGAGCAACGCAATAACTATCTGCCCAAGCTCATATCAGGCGAGTGGATGGGCGCGATGGCGCTCACGGAACCGGGCGCTGGCTCTGACCTTGCGGCTATCACCACACGCGCCGAACGTCGCGGCGACAAATTTTTCCTCAACGGCGCCAAGACCTATATCACCAACGGCCCCATCGCCGATTTGATTTTGACCCTGGTGACGACAAGCGATGAAGCAGGCAAACGCGGTTACAGCCTGTTGCTGGTAGAAGGCGACGCCCGGGGGCTAGTGCGCGGGCGCAAATTGGAGAAGATGGGGGTGCGCGGTTCACCAACATCGGAGCTTTATTTTGAAGATTGCGAAGTATCTGCCGATAACCTTGTCGGCGCGGTGCATAAAGGTTTTCCGGTGTTGATGCGTTGTCTGGCTTATGACCGCGTCGGCATGGCGGCCTGGTGTTTAGGGATTGCCAAAGCCAGCCTCGATGAAGCGTTGAAATATGCGACAACCCGCAAGGCCTTTGGCAAGACCTTGGCCGAACATCAGGAAATCAGTTTCAAACTCGCAGAGATGAAAGCCGAGATTGATACGGCGGAGTTATTGATATTGCGCGCCGCCTGGCTGCACGATGAGGGTGAAGAGGTGACCACCGAGGCTTCAATAGCCAAGTTGTACGCTTCCGAAGTGGCGAAACGCTGCGCTGACCATGCCGTACAAATTCACGGCGGCGCGGGTTATTTTCGCGATTACCGCGTTGAACGACTTTACCGCGATGCGCGGCTTTGCGAAATCGGCGAAGGCACCAGCGAAATTCAACGCATGATTATCGCCCGCTCGATTTTGAATTCATGAAAATGGTAAGGCAATAGTCAAGCCAGCGCTTTGCGGAGTAGTGGTTAGGAAGAAATAGGTTGGCCAGCGGTTGGCGCTAAACAAGTAAAGTTCCGCTCAACGACAAGTAAAAGGTTATCTTCGGATTAGACGGAACAGGCGGATAAACCGCCATCCGTCTTTTCCGCCCCATCAGAAGATGACCTTGTCCCTGACGACAGGTTGCCGTTCTTTAACGACAAAAAATTCCATCCCCCTAATTTCAAACTGACCTATTACCCTTTGCGGTCTTTATGCTTTTGGTGAGTTTAGTGAGAAATACTCAATGAAATCCTGAATTACTGACTCTCCAAGCGCGTTTCTCACCAGGGGTTTTGGCCTGGCCAAACTTCAAATGGGCTGCGCCACCCGGAATATCACATGGTGACCTTTAATTTCGCGTTGTCGTTACTGCGAAACCAGTCAACGAATTTTTTGATGCCCACCTCGATTTTGGTCTGAGGATTGTACCCCAACAAGCGCCGGGCTTTTTCGATGTTGGCATAGGTTATCGGCACATCGCCCTGTTGCAGCGGTTGCCAGTCAATGAGCGCGCGTTGGCCGAGCGCCTGTTCAATGAGTTCAATCAAATATCGCAGCTCGACGGTTTGCGATTCGCCGAGGTTGATAATTTCAAAAGGCGTTTCGCTATAGTCGATGGCGGCCAAAACACCCGACAAAATATCATCAACATAGGTGTAATCGCGGCGCGTCGTGCCATCGCCAAAGACCGGTATCGGACGACCTTCGGAAATCAATCGGGCAAATTTATGAATCGCCAAATCGGGGCGTTGCCGCGCGCCATAGACCGTAAAAAATCTTAAACAAACAATCTGTAAGCCGTACAGATGACTGTAGGCGTGGCAGGCGGCTTCACCGGCAATCTTGGTCGCCGCGTAAGGCGAGATGGGTTGCGCGATAGGGTCGTCTTCGGAAAACGGCACCTTTGCGTTGATACCATAAACCGAACTCGATGAGCCGAAGATGAAGCGCCGCGTGCCGTGGCGTCGCGCCGCTTCAAGCAGAGCATAGGTGCCGCGCACGTTAGTCTCTTCATAAGCCAGCGGGTTGGTAAGCGACGGGCGCACGCCGGCGCGCGCCGCCAGATGCACGACCGTGTCAAAGCGCGAGGCGGCAAACAGGTCGTTTATCTTCACCGCATCGGCGATGTCCGCCTGTACCAGACGGAAGTTCGGGCGCGTCGTGTGAGCCGCGATATTGGCGTGTTTGATTTGCGGGTCGTAAAAATCATTAAACTGGTCAACGACCGTGAGGTCGTATTGACCGGAGGTTAATAACGTATCAACCAGATGGCTGCCGATAAATCCCGCGCCTCCGGTTACAAGTATATTTTTCATAATCCATCAACCTGACTCGAGCGATAAACCTGTCACAACGCTTTAAAGAAAAAGACGAAATGTAAGCCATTTACCACAAAAAATGGACAACAGCGCCAATACTAGCTTTTTGTCAGGTGGTACATCAAGGCGGCGATAAAACTTGACTTCGGTTTGCAAGATTTGATACTTAGAACGCGGTTTGCGCGCTTGCATAACCAGGGCGCAAATTCCCGATTCAATCACTTCATCAGGTAACCGAAACCGCGCCGGGCGGTTTATGACCTGTGCAAGACAGTGGCTTGCCGACCATTTTGCTGGAGACCGTTTCATGAAACATAAAACCCTTTTGCGGAGCAGCGCGCTCGTCTGCTGCCTGCTGCTTTTAACAACGACGATTTTCGGACAAGGCACTTTGGCCGATTATGAGCGGGCGATGAGCTTGCGACTTAAAGTGCAAAATCTGGCCTTCAATATTCCCGAACGCGCCAACTGGATAGAGAAGACCAATCGTTTCTGGTATCGCAAATCCGTTAAAGGCGGCAATGAATTTGTTCTGGTTGATGCAGAGGCCGCGACAAAAAAACCGGCTTTCGATCATGAAAAACTTGCCGCCGGGCTTTCACTGGCGAGCGGCGAGAGCTATTCGGCTTTGAAACTGCCGTTTAATACCTTCACGTTTACCGATAACGAACAAGCCATCGAATTTGAGATCGGCGAGACGAAATGGAAATGCGGGCTTGGCGATTATCTGTGCAAGAAAAATGGCCAGGTGAACAGGCGCGAGCGCGGCCCAGGCATCCCCGGCCCGCGTTACCCGATGCCGGAGGCGCCCGTGGCGTCGCCCGACGGCAAGTGGGAAGCGGTGCTCAACAATTTCAATGTTCATATTCGCGCCAAAGGACAGCGCCATTCATCGCCGCTCAGTTTCGATGGGTCGGAAGGGAATTTCTACACCTTTTATCAAGGCAGTTGGTCGCCGGATGGCAAAAAATTTATCGCTTATCGGGTGCGCCCCGGTTACAACCGCAAAATTCAATACGTCGAGTCATCGCCGCTTGACCAACTGCAACCGAAATATTCCATCATTGATTATGCCAAGCCAGGTGACACGCTCGACCAGCCGCAGCCTGTGCTCTTTGATTTAGAGAGCAAAAAACAGTTGGTCATTGACAACACACTGTTTCCGAATCCTTATCAACTGTCGCGCCCCGAATGGCGCAAGGATAATCGCGCCTTCACCTTTGAATACAATCAACGCGGACATGAGATTTATCGGGTCATCGAAGTTGACGCCACGACCGCCAAACCGCGCGCCGTCATCAGCGAAGAACCGAAAACTTTTTTCTGCTATTCGGGCAAGCGTTATCGCCAGGACCTCAAGGATGGCCAGGAGGTCGTGTGGATGTCCGAGCGCGACGGCTGGAATCATCTGTATCTCTATGACGGCGCAAGCGGCGCGGTGAAGAATCAAATCACCAAAGGCAACTGGGTGGTTCGCGGGGTCGAAAAGGTTGATGAAGAGAAGCGGCAAATCTATTTTCGGGCGAGCGGCATGTACGCCGGCAAAGACCCCTATTTTGTTCATTATTACCGCATCAATTTTGATGGCAGCGGACTGGTGACCTTGACCGATGCGGATGCCAATCATGCCGTCAACTTTTCGCCGGATATGAAATATTACGTGGATACCTGGTCGCGCGTTGATTTGCCGCACCGCTCTGAGTTGCGGCGCACCGTGGATAAAAGTTTGGTCACGGAACTTGAACGGGCCGACATCGAGGAACTGTTAAAGAGCGGCTGGCGCGCGCCTGAAGTCTTTACGGCGATGGGGCGCGACGGCAAGACGGACATCTGGGGAGTGATTTATCGCCCGTCGAATTTCGATGCGACGAAAAAATATCCGGTCATCGAAAATATCTATGCCGGACCGCAAGACGCTTTTGTGCCGAAATCCTTCAGCGCCTATAACCCCATGCAGGCGATGGCCGAACTCGGTTTCCTGGTCGTTCAGGTAGATGGGATGGGAACCTCGAACCGCTCGAAAGCTTTTCATGATGTGTGCTGGAAAAATCTGGGCGATGCGGGTTTCCCCGACCGGATTCTGTGGCATAAAGCGATTGCCGCGAAATATCCTTATTACGACATCACTCGCGTAGGGATTTTCGGAACCTCGGCCGGGGGACAAAACTCACTCGGCGGTTTGCTCTTTCACCCGGAATTTTACAAAGTCTGCGTCTCGTCGTGCGGTTGTCACGATAATCGAATGGATAAAATCTGGTGGAACGAGCAATGGATGGGCTGGCCGCTCGGCCCGCAATACGCGGCCTCTTCGAATGTCGATCATGCCGACAAGTTGCAGGGCAAACTGATGCTCTATGTCGGAGAGATGGATGCCAATGTTGACCCGGCTTCGACCTTGCAAGTGGTCAATGCGCTGATTAAAGCCAATAAGACCTTTGACCTGCTGGTGATTCCCGGAGCGGGACACACGAACGGCGGCCTGTACGGCGATAGAAAGCGCTATGATTTCTTTGTTCATCATCTGCTCGGCGTCGAACCACCGGATTGGAACCGCATCGAAAAGAACTGATATGACAAACCGGAGGGAAGCTAGGGGAAACTTGGCGGCTCGCAAATACAGACGACAGAATTTGTAATCGCTTCAGCCGTCAAGTAAGGTCTCTTCAGCTCAACTCGAAAGATGTAGAAGACCAAAAACAGCCATATGAAACGCCATTTATTTCGGATGATTCAGCTTTCGATTGCCGGCTCGTTATTTATCGCTTTGTGCGTCCGGGCGCAAAATCCACAGGCCCCGAAGCCCACTCAAACGCCACCGGCAACCCTCGGCCTGGAACAGGGCTATCTGGAATTTGATACGCCGGATTTTAAGGTCACACTGGTGAAAGCTTCGCAGACCCTGGCGGCTTTGCAGCCCAAAGCCGCCAGGGGTTTTGATTTTACGCCGGCCGACCGTTTGGAAACGCGCGCCCGCGACGGCTTTTACCATCTGGGTGACTTGACCCTCCGCCTGCGAACTGGAAACGCCCGCGAGTGGCAAAATTACTCGACGGCCGCAGCGCGTCAGGCGGTGCGCGCCCTGGCAGCTTCTGAACCAACCCTGGCGGCAGCCGATTTGTCGCCGACCTTGCCGGCCGATTGCCCCGTACAAATTACACGAGTCTGGGCCCTGCAACAGGGCCGCCTGGTCTTGCGCTTCGAGTTGAAAAATATAACTACTGAACCCGTGCACATCGGCGCGCTCTCTATTCCCATGGTGTTCAATAATCTGCTTACCGGGCGGTCGCTTGAACAGGCGCACGAAACCTGTTCATTCGCCGACCCCTACATCGGACAGGAGGCCGGATATTTGCAGGTGACGCGCCTCAGCGGGCAGGGTCCTGCGCTGGTTGTGACGCCGGAAAATAAAACGCCCTTTGAAGCCTATCAACTGCTCAGCGAACCCATGCGCCCGAGCCAGACCTTTGAAGGCACCTTCGCCTGGATGGTGCACACAGCGGCCTTTGCCGAAAACGAATGGCGCAGCGCAGAGCCCTGGAACCGACCAACCGCTGTGACGCTGGCGCCCGGCGCGACCCAGGCCTACGGCGTGCGCTTTCTCGTCGCTGACCAGATTCGCCATATCGAAAAGACGCTTTTAGAAAACCAACGACCCCTTGCCGTAGGCCTTCCCGGTTATGTGTTGCCGATGGATTTAGCGGCGCGGCTCTTTTTGAAATATCCCCAAAAAGTTACCAGCCTTGCCGTCGAACCCGAAAACGCGATAAGCATCAGTGCCGACCAACCAACTCGCAAGGCCTGGCGCGCCTACACACTGCGCGGCAAGCAGTGGGGACGCGCGCGCCTGACGGTCACCTATGCGGACGGCGTTAAACAGACCATCAGCTATTATGTGATTAAGCCGGCGGCTGAGGCCGTCGCCGACCTCGGCAACTTCCTGATGACGCGGCAGTGGTTTGTTGACCTCACGGACCCTTTTCACCGCAGCCCTTCGGTGATGAGTTATGACCGCGAAGCCGAAAAGATTGTCACGCAGGATAGTCGCGTATGGATTGCCGGGCTGGGCGACGAAGGCGGTTCTGGTTCGTGGCTCGCCGCGGCGATGAAACAGTTCGGGCAACCCAAAAAAGAGGAACTCGCCAAATACGAAGAGTTCATAGATAAAGTCCTCTGGGGCGGCTTGCAGTACAAAGAAGGCGCGAATAAATACGGCGTGCGCAAGAGTCTCTTCTTCTATTCGCCGGCCGACGTTCCCGGATTTGCCTATGACCCGGCGCTTAACTGGACGACCTGGACGAGTTGGAAAAAGAGCGATGCGGAGTCTATCGGCCGAGGCTACAACTATCCACATGCAGTTGCCGCTTATTGGGCCCTGTATCGCCTGGCGCGCAATCACCCGGGGCTGGTGCAGCATCACCCCTGGGATTGGTATCTCGACCAGGCCTATGAGACAACAAAATTTATGTTCGGTCGCCGTGAGGGCGGTCGCCGTCGGGTCGGTTATGTTGAGCTAGGGTTGATGGAAGGCGATATTTTCCTGAACCTATTGCAAGACCTCAAGCGCGAAGGCTGGGCCGAAAAAGCCGCTGACATCGAACGGCTGATGAAAGAGCGCACCGAGCGTTGGGCGCAGGAAGCCTATCCGTTCGGCAGCGAAATGGCCTGGGATTCAACCGGGCAGGAAGAGGTCTATGCCTGGTGCAAATATTTTGGCTACGACGACAAAGCCCTGGTCTCGCTCAATTCAATCATCGGTTATATGCCGACGTTGCCACACTGGGGATATAACGGAAACGCCCGTCGTTATTGGGATTTTTTGTATGGCGGCAAGCTTAGTCGAATCGAACGCCAACTCCATCACTATGGCTCAGGGCTGAATGCCATTCCTGTACTGTCGCATTATCGCGAGCATCCCGATGATGATTATCTTTTGCGTGTTGGTTACGGCGGGTTGATGGGGGCGCTTTCAAATATTGACCGCGAAGGGTTCGCCTCGGTGGCCTTCCACTCTTTTCCCTCGACCCTCAAATGGGACGGTTACAGCGGCGATTACGGACCGAACTTTTTTGGTCACGCGCTCAACACCGCTACTTATCTCATCAATCACCCGGAATTCGGCTGGCAGTCATTTGGCGGAAATGTGCAAGCGAAGGGCGACTGGGTGAGCCTCAAGCCGTTGGATTCATTTCGCACGCGGGTCTACATCGCGCCACGCGGATTGTGGTTAACGCTGGATGCCGGAACCTTTGAAGAGATCGTCGTAAACCGGCGAACCCAGGTGGTGCGCCTCGGGCTGTCGAAGGCCACGCCGTTTACTGCCGAGGCTCGCCTGCGCATTGAACAACCGGCGAAGCTGTCAGGGGTTGGCAATTATCGTTTGCGAGAGCCCTACAAAAACGAGCGCGAGGCTTACACTATCCCGCTCAAGAGCAATACGACATGGATTGAACTGACCGAGGGGCGTTGAACTACCTTTGAGCGCGTGAATAACAGACTGAAAACCTCGGCTCGAAGGAGCGCCCATTCCAAAGCCTGGTTCACGCCAAGACGCAAAGCCTCGCCAAGCGCGCAAAATACTTTGAGAAGCAAACTGCATTACATCAGGCGTCTTCGCAGGAAACCGATCTTACCCTCTTACTGCAAGGCATCGGCGCGCACCAAGCGTATGGCGAAAACAATTGCCGTTTCGCTGCCACTCTGAGCTTGAAAACGCACCGTCACTTTCTGTTTGCCCCGCACCGCTTCTGCGGGAATCGGATACTCAACATCGAAGAAACCTTTTGAGCCGTTGCCCGGACGATGTCGCTCAATGGTCTGCTCGCCAACTTTTATGCCGTCCACCAAAATCTCGAAGCTCCTTTTGGCGCGCTCTTCGGCGTGATAGGTGGCAATCAGCATCATCGGGTGCGCCGCGTCCACCGGCAAATCAAAGGAGAACCATTTTTTGCTGCTGCGCCCCGGGCGTCCGACCATGCGAGTTGGCATGGTCTCTTCGCCCTGCCGGTTGAAATTACGCTCCGTTTCGATTTCGCCAGGTTGCAAATAACCGACCGTCGCGGCTTCGCGCTGGCGCTGTCTCTCACGTTCTGCGGCCAGCGCGGCGGCGCGTTTCTCCCATTCACCAGGGGTATAGAAATCCCAATAGACGGAGTAGGTGCGATGATGCAGGCGATACATGGGCAGCAGTTCAACATCACGCTCACGTCCAACGCCTACGCTACGGAAGGCGCCCGCCTGACCAGGTATAGCTTTAAGCCAATTTTCCGGGGGGCGTTCGGCGGCCACCAGTGAGGTAATCTTTACGGGCATCCAGGAGCGTTTCGTATTGCCCTCGTTGATGTCGCTTTCTTCATCCGACTCACTGCCCTGTACCGGCGCTAAATCGCCCGCCAGCACCAGCGGTCCCCACAAAATTGCCGCTACCCGCTGATTATCGGGCAAGGGTTCAAGGTGCAAAGCCTTGGGAAGCGTCAACGCCACCTTATCGCCGCTCTTCCAGCGGCGCTGCACTTCGATATATGAACCGGGTTTGGATAAACCGTTCACCGATTGCCCGTTGACCTTGACGGTGAAACCTTCGCCGGCCCACGAAGGGCGGCGCAAGGCGAGCGTAAAGGTTCTGGGCGTTTTGAGCGCGAGCTTCAAAGTTGCTGATTCGCCTTCAGGAAAGTTGGTCTCCATCGTGAGATCTACGCCTGCCGCCTGCCAGCGGGCCGTTGATGGCACATAGAGATTGACCCACAGTTTATTGTCGGATTCAAAGTAGAGCCCGTCCCCGTGTAAGGCGTGGCTTTCCATGCCGGAACCGACGCAACAGGTAAAATCGCTTTGCATATTCTGATACTCGCGGCGAACCGCGCGCCCGACCGGCACCATATAGCACATCTGTGCGGTTTCAGGGTCTATGGAAGCGAGAATGTGATTGAAGAGGGCGCGTTCATGAAACTCTGCGTATTTGATGTCCGGGTGCAGGGCAAAAAGCAGGCGCGTCATCTTAATCAGGTTATAAACATTACAGGTTTCCGCTGTGCGACCGTCTAGGCGCTCGCTCAATTGGTCGGGGGGGCCGAAATATTCGTCCTTGCCGTGACCGCCCGTGGCAAAGCTGTGGTGATTGACGACGGCGTCCCAGAAAAAGTGCGCCGCGTCGCCATCCGTTTTATCGCCGGTGTGTGTATAGCGCACCAACGAGCCGAGCAGTTTAGGAACCTGTGTATTGCCATGGATGCCGGGCAGAATATCCTGGTGGTGGGCGAGCGGTTCGAGGATGGCGCGATGATCAAAGCGGTGCGAGAGGTCGAGCCAACGTTGGTCGCCGGTATCTGCGTAAAGGTCGGCCAGCACTTCGTTCATGCCGCCGAACTCTGTGTTGAGCATGCGTTGAAGTTGAGCCTCGTCTAACTTCGAGAGAATGCCTTCGGCCCAGGCGGCGAATTTGATTTCCAGTTCGAGCGCCGTGCGGTTGCCGGCAAAGCGGTAAGCGTCTCTGAGTCCGGCGAAGGTTTTGTGCAGCACATACCACGGCGACCACAAGCCGTTTAAATCAAAAAAACTCGAACGAATATTGCCGCGCGCGACTTCCGCGAACTGCTCTTTGCCATTGGCAAGCGCGCCTAAATATCCGTCACCGTGTTTGTCCTGCACCTCTTTCATCTCGCGGACCAGATAATCGGCGCGGTCTTTGAAGCGTGCGTCGCCGGTTGCGGCATACATCAAACTCACCGCCGACAGATAGTGCCCGCCGATATGTCCGGTCAGATTTTTGCCGTCGCCATCCCAGCCGCCATAAGGCTGGGCCTTGGCTGCCAGCCCGGCGCGCTTGCGATAAAAGGCCATCATGCGGTCGGGCTCAAGCGCCAGGAGATAGTGCGCGTCCGCATCCTGAGCCTGTTTGAGCGGCCCGCCGGTCAGCCGCACGGCTGCAAGCGGCAGCGGGCGCGCCTGATTGGCAACCGCGCCTTTTAACTGTTGAGCCTGGGCGGCGCTCATCATCACCAGAGCGACAATTGCATAACTAATCAAGAGCAATTTGCTTCGAGCTATTGGCATGAAAAACTCCTGAGAATGTGGTGAAGCTGTTATAACCAATGCCGGAGAGGAAAGGCAAATTGAAAGGTGAAAAGCTGACGGAGGTTACCAGGCAAATAAAGCCACAAAGCCGTGAAATTCGCTAGCCCTGGGTCGCGCACTGAGCTATTCGGTGCCCCTCATTCTAAAGGGTTTTGTAAGAACCTGCGAAGCGGGTGCCAGCCTGAAGCCCAGGGCGTCAGCGTCGGGTCATCTGGTCACGGTGAACCCCGTGCCCGCGAAGCGGGCTACCGACCTGGCGGGGCTTCTGTCCACGAGCTCACACCCGTGGTTTTAGGCTGGCGCCTGCTTCGCGGGCTATCAAAGCGCACCATATGATTAGGTCACTACCGCTTTATGTAGAAAACTATTTTCATGAGATGCGCTTTGTGATACTTTCGCGAAGGCTGTGATGGCAATGTCTAGCAGACCTTCTCATCAGGGCACTTTATTCCTCACCTAAAAAAAATCTACTCCTCAAATCATTCCCAATGCGCTCCCAAAAGGAGGTGGAGCTTGTTTGTTTATTTAAAGGCGATGCCACTGCTTATTGCCGTCACGGCGGTCAATCTCATGTCTTTACTAGATGGCATCAGCACATTGTTGTTAGTGGATGATGAATTTTGTTTTGAGTTAAACCCCTTGGTGAATCTCTTGATGGGGCATAACTACTTATCGTTTTTCGGAGTGAAAATCGTTATGACGCTGGTTGGCACGCTGATTTGCTGGCATTTATATGAACGCAGCGCCAGCGCCAGATTCATGTTAAAAACCGTCTCGCGAATCTATTGTTTGGTGATGATCTGGCATGGATTAATGCTTACCGGGTGGGTGAGATAAGACCTTTCGCGGTTGACGCAACGATTCCGAGTTTTTGTTGATAAGCGCTAATCGCCCGACGCGCAAAGGCTCGGTGATTGGCAAACCGCAGAAGGGAAGGCGCGAGCGAACTTGCTTTTGCCAAAGCGCGGTGTTAGTTCAATAGCATGAATAGCGAAGAATTTTCCTATACGCGCACCGAGTACAAGCGAAGTTTTCTCGTTAAGCCGACCTCGGACTGGCAAAGTCTGGTTGAACCCTACGCTAAGACTCATCAGGATAAATACCTTCGCCAGACCCGGCTCCGGCTGAGGGTACAAACCGATACGGACACCGGGCGGCAGCTCTTCAAGCTGAACCGGAAGGCTGATTCGGATTCAGCGTACTACCGAACCGTGAGCCGGATTCTCCTGTCAGCCAGTGAATATGAACGGCTTGATGCTATAGAAGGAGACCGGCTCAACAAGACGCGTTACTATCATCATTATCTTGGGCAGGTGTTTTCGATAGATGTTTACCAGGGCGAATTGGAGGGACTCATCTTATGTAAGACCGAGACCGATGAATTGGCGAGCCTGTTGAAGCTCAAGCCTCCCGATTATGCTTTACGGGAAGTGACAAAAGACCTGTTCTTTACCGGGGGAAATCTCTGCCGCGCTACCCGCGCCGAACTGATAGTCCAGCTTTCAAGCTGAAATATTCTCCTCTGCTGAGAACCCTGCTTGATGAGTTGGGTAGTGGAAGAATTCTCACTCAGCTCCGTCAAGCAGAGTTTGCTCATCAACCCGTCACCCGCCTGGTGGCGCAATCTTCACAAAACTATTGCTTAGGGTCTATTGAGGGATTAAGCTTGCACTACCCTTCACAGATCACATCTGCTTTACCCAACATCCCCGTTTTGTTCCCGGCTTTTTAACTCCAATCATTCAATTATTGCAGGAGTGTTCCGAGCATGGATTTGTATATTGAGCGGCTGCCGACGCATCTGTTGGTGCAGCATTCAAGAGATTTTGAATTTACCGAGGAGGCCGTCCATCGAGTCTGGATAACCCTGGCGGCGGCTTGTCAAAAGACCAACCATAAACGAGTTCTCTGGGAAGGCGAAATTATCGCCCGTCCGATGAATATCGGGCAGCTATATCAGGCTGCTGCGCAAGCGGGGAAAGTCGCCCTGGGACTTAAACTGGCGTGTGTGTTTAAGAATTTTACACCTGATGAGCGGGCCGATTTTTTCAAGTCGGTGGCTTTAAGAAAAGGCGCGATTATTCAGTTTTTTTCTGAACGGGACGCAGCGCTTGAATGGTTGGGGGGGCATCTTTCAAATCATTATCACCGTTAGAGCGGCGGTTGGCGCTGTGATGGAGGGCCGATGGCCGAGTCGTTTTCAGATGACTGAACGGGGCAACGGCTGAGCTTACCCGTTTAAGCTTTGTCGGGTAGCGACCCTGGTCCTCAGCCGCTATTTGAGAGGCGTAATCTGGCTGGGGAAGGGTGTGGTTTAGCCTGGTTGATGGGCTTGCGACTTGAGAGGAATTCCATTCGAGCGCGAACCCTTTGAAATGTTGAATGGTTGTTGACACCGATGAACTCGTCGTCATAGAGTAGGCGCGTCAAATTTGGGCTAACCCCAATGAAGCGAAAAAACTAGGGGATTAGCCCAAATGAGTTAATGGTTCTGCTATTTAATAATTAAATAAGATTTCAAGAGTTTACATAGATAACAATATTGAACGATTCACAGTTGAAAAATAAGGGTTAGCCCAATTGGGTATCTAACCCCTTCAAAACAAACGCTCCAAAAAGGGATCTGTGTGAATCGAAGAGGCGATCTTTAGCCGATTGAAACTCGTTCCTCCGGCATGGATTTGGATCAATTTGCTGTTGTGTGAATCGAAGAGGCGATCATTAGCCGATTGAAACGGATTGGTTTCTCCAACCAATTCACCCTTGTGCAGTTGGTGTGAATCGAAGAGGCGATCTTTAGCCGATTGAAACTCACCGTGTCCCACACACTCACTGAAGACTTGTC
>JBIOWC010000040.1:0-7431 GCA_044868105.1 Blastocatellia bacterium | reverse complement strand
ATTTGAAGAAGGGAGCCATCTCGAATTTCGTTAAACCGACACTCCCGACCTGGAAGGATTTTATTGACCATCCGGCCTTTGATGGGTTTTGGCAGGCGCATTCGGCTTCGCATTATCTGAAAGAACCAACCGTGCCGACGCTGCATGTTGCCGGTTGGTTTGACCAGGAAGATTTTTATGGGCCGATGCAGGCGTATAGCAAGCTCGAAAAGAGCGATAAGCAGAGTAAGAATTACATCGTCGTCGGCCCGTGGAATCACGGCGGTTGGAACGGTGGCCCCGGTGATAAACTCGGCAACCTGGCTTTTAAATCCGCCACCGGACAATACTATCGCGAGAAGATTTTGGCCCCCTGGTTTGCTTATCACCTGAAAGGCAAAGGCACGCTCAATTTTCCTGAAGCCCAGATGTTTGAAACCGGCAGCAACGAATGGAAGACCTATAGCCAGTGGCCGCCCAAGAATCTGACCACCGAACGTAAACTCTATTTTCACGCGGGCGGCAAACTGTCATTCGAGCCGCCGACGGCCGAGGGTGAAAAGGAATTCGATAGTTATGTATCAGACCCGGCAAACCCGGTGCCTTATCGCCAGCGCCCGATTGAAGTCACCTATTCGCGGGGTTCACGCTGGTCAACCTGGCTGACTGAAGACCAACGCTTTGTTCATAAACGCCCGGACGTGCTCAGTTGGGAAACCGAACCGCTCACCGAAGATGTAACCATCGCGGGTGAAATTATCGCGCAACTTTTCGCTTCGACATCAGGAACAGACAGCGATTGGATTGTTAAATTGATTGACGTGTATCCGCAAAATTACCCTGAAGACCCCAAGATGGGCGGTTATCAAATGATGGTTTCCGGCGAAGTTTTGCGCGGACGTTATCACAAGAGTTTCGAAAAACCCGAACCTTTGGTAGCCAACAAAGTCACGGAGTTTAATGTCTATCTGATTCACAAAGACCATAGCTTTAAAAAAGGACATAAGATTATGGTGCAGGTGCAGAGCACCTGGTTTCCCATCATTGACCGCAACCCCCAGAAATATGTCGAGAATATTTTTAAAGCAACCGATGCGGATTACATCGCCGCAACGCAACGGATATTCAGGTCAAAGAGTTTCGCATCCGGCATTAAACTCCCGGTTGTGAAGAGCCAATAGAAAGGCGTTTACGCCGATTTTTTGGCGGGGCTTTACCGATGAGTAGGATCGTCGGATGAATAAGAAAACGCTTGGTGGTCTTTGTGAACTTAGGGAGAAACCCTCTTTGCAATCCTGAGATATTGAGGGTTCAAGACGGGTTCTCACAAAGATCACAAAGGACACAGAGATCACAAACAACCGTTGTTTTTCTCTCATCATTCAACATTTGCTGGAATGAAGGCGGCAAACACTGCCGTTATTTAGAAAGGGTCAAATGATGCGAAGATTTCAAAGCAGATTATGGAGTCGCCATCTGGCAAGGCTCATCGTTATGACGGCGGCGTTCGTTTTAATGCCATTTGCCGCGAGCGCACAATCAACAACCCCTGCGGCTGACTATGCGGTAGTCGTTGAGAATGCAGTGCGCGTGAAGATGCGGGATGGAGTAACCCTGATTGCAGATATCTACCATCCGAAAGCGGCAGGGAAATTTCCGGTCTTGCTCACACGAACGCCCTATAACCGGCGCGACCTTTTCACGGGAATGTATCTGGCGTCGCGCGGTTACGTCGCCATCTTCCAGGACACGCGCGGGCGCTTTGATTCCGAAGGCGAGTTTTACCCGTTCAAATATGAGATGAATGACGGGTATGACACCATTGAATGGGCCGCCGGGCTTAATTATGCAAACGGCGATGTCGGGATGTTCGGCGGCTCGTATGTTGGCGCCACTCAGATGCTGGCGTCTATCGCTAAACCCCCGCATTTAAAAGCTATCTTTCCTTACGTCACCGCTTCGGAATATTACGACGGCTGGACCTATCAGAATGGGGCTTTGATGCAATGGTTCGCCAGTTCCTGGACTTCCGGATTGGCCGAAGACACCCTGCGACGCAAGACCAGCGGTCGAGCGCGAGCCAAAGAATGGGTCGGAAAATTACCGGTAGAAAATTATCAACTGATTTCACCGCCCTCGGCCGCAGATGTCGCGCCTTATTTCCGCGACTGGGTCGAACACGAGCGCGACGACGATTTCTGGCGGCGTTGGAAAATATCCGATCACTACCAGGAGCTGGACATCAAAGCCTTACATTCAGGCGGCTGGCACGATATTTTTCTGAAAGGGTCAATCAAAAATTATGTCGAAATGCGCAAGCGCGCCGCCACCCAGGCAGCGCGCGACAATCAGCGCCTGTTGATTGGTCCGTGGGCGCATGCGGGCACCTCTCCCGAAGGTAAGATTGGCGATGTCGTTTTTGGCAAACAGGCGGTGCTGGATATGGCCGGCACCATCGCCAAATGGTTCGATTTTGCATTGAAAGGCGTCAATAACGAATTCGCCGGTAAAGCGCCTGTGCGCATCTTTGTGATGGGCGACAATGTCTGGCGCGACGAAATGGAATTCCCGCTGGCCCGAACCGCGTATACGAAATATTTTATGCATGCCAATAAGGGGGCAAATTCTTTAACCGGCGATGGCGAAATAACCACCCAGACGCCAGGCAAAGAGCAAGCGGACAGCTTTGAATATGACCCGGAAAATCCGGTTCCGACGCTTGGCGGGCGACTGTGTTGCGGCCCGGCCATTGCTCCCGGGCCTTTCGACCAGCGGGCAAATGAAGCGCGTCAGGATGTACTGGTCTTTTCAACCCCGCCGCTTACCCGTGATGTTGAAGCGACCGGCTACATCACGGTGGAATTATTCGCGGCGAGTTCGGCGACCGACACCGATTTTACGGCGATGATTGTTGACGTTGACCCGAACGGTTATGCGCGATTTCTGACCGATGGCATTGTGCGCGCGCGCTATCGTAATTCAACCGAACGGGCTGAGCCCATTGAACCGGGCAAGATTTACAAATACACCATTGACCTGTGGGCAACGAGCAATGTTTTCAAAGCCGGGCATCGCATTCGCGTTTATATTTCAAGCAGCAATTTTCCCAGGTTCAATCGCAATTTAAACTCCGGCGAGTCTACCCTTGGAGGCACACGCATAGTGAAGGCGCGACAGACCATCTATCACGATGCCGAGCATCCGTCGGCGATAATCTTGCCAATCATTCCGCGACCCTAACAAATTCTGTTATGGAGATGATTGACCAGTGCTCGCACCGCCGGTTCAAGGCTTCGGTCGTATGAGATTCTGTTTATACCTGGCTAGGGGGGGTAAACGATATCTGTCGTATACGGATAACCCACTCTTACCTTTCAATGCAGGGAGGCAACCATGTACAGGACTCCATTGCTGATCATTATCCATCTGCTTCTTGCGGTTCCGCTGTTCGGACAGGAGCGCGACACCATTATTCGGGTCGGCACCTTGCTGGATGGCAAAGGTGGCGTGCAGCGTAACGTCAATCTCATCATTAAAGGAAGCAAGATTGTGAAGATTGAGCCGGCGGGAACCAAACCGACTTACGATCTGCGAACGCTGACTATCCTGCCCGGTTTGATTGATACGCACGTCCATATCACCTATCACTTCGGGGTGGACGGGCGGGCCAGTAATCGTGGCGAGACGCCTGCACAGGAAGCCTATTTTGCGGCCGAGAATGCCTGGGCGACCTTGATGGCCGGGTTCACTACTGTGCAGAGCGTGGGGGCCGCCGCTGATGTTCCGTTGCGTGAAGCCATTGCCCGGGGAACGTTGCCGGGTCCGCGTATCCTCACCTCAATTCGCCAGCTTAATGAAAACAGCGGCACGCCGGAGCAACTTCGCGCCCTGGTTCGCCAGCTCAAGACTGAGGGCGCTGATGTGGTGAAGATCTTTGCCTCAAAGAGCATACGCGATGGCGGCGGGCAGACGATGAGCGACGAGCAACTCGCGGCGGTTTGCCAAGAAGCCCGGGCTCAGGGCTTGCGGACTATGGTTCACGCTCATGCGGCTTCAGCGATTAAAGCCGCCGTCCGTGCCGGTTGCCATCAAATCGAGCATGGCATCTTCGTTGATGATGAAGCTCTGAGATTGATGGCCGAACGAGGCGTCTATTTCGACCCCAACATTGGTCTCGTCTTGCAGAACTACCTGCGCAATAAGTCTAAGTTTCTCGGTATTGGCAACTACACGGATGAAGGCTTCGCCTACATGGAAAAAGCGGTCGGGCTTAACCAGGCAATGATCAAAAGAGCGATGGCTACCAAAGGATTGAAACTTGTGCTCGGCACAGATGCGGTTGCCGGAGCCCATGGTCGCAATGCCGATGAATTGATTGCCCGGGTGCGCGAAGGGGGTCAGAAGCCCATGGAAGCAATTATCTCGGCAACTTCGCTGGCGGCAAAATCGCTCAATCTGGAAGCCACTATTGGCACGCTTGCAGAAGGATTCGAGGCCGATTTAATCGCCGTTGACGGCGACCCGACGCGCGACATCACCGCCCTTACCCGCGTGGTCTTTGTCATGAAAGGCGGCAAGCTTTACAAAAATGTGCGCCCGTAAGTTTCGCCGAATTTGCACCGTTTACGATCAAATCTTTCCGAGGAGTAGCTATGAATAACCGAATAATTACACTTGGTTTGCTTCTGGTTTTGCTGTTGACCCAGGCGATTACCGTGTCATCGCAAACGGCGTCATCGCTAAACGCGTCATCGCAAACGCCCCTGTCGCCGATTACGGCAATCAAAGCTGGTCGCCTCATTGACCCGGAAACCGGCACTGCCGCGACCAACCAGGTCATCCTCATCGAAGGTGAACGGATCAAAGCCGTGGGTGCGAATCTCACCATTCCCGCTGGTGCGACCATCATTGATCTATCGAAATTTACCGTGTTGCCCGGCCTGGTGGATGCCCATACGCATATGGCGATGACCTACAAAGAGCAACCGGAGAATAATTATTACTATTTGACCTATGTGATGGATTCGACGCCGTTGCGCGCTATTCAGGCAGCTTCCAATGGGATTCAATTGCTCAACTCGGGGTTCACAGTAGTGCGCGATGTCGGCAACAACGGGATGTATGCCGATACTGCGCTCAGACAGGCCATCGAACAGGGCTGGTTGCCGGGGCCGACGGTGATTCCCTCTGGCATTATAATTGGCAGCACCGGCGGGCAACTATGGCCAACCCCGGAAATGGTTAAGCAACACAATCTCGTTTACCCGGAATACCTTGATGCCAACAGCCACGATGAAATCGTTCGCGCCATTCGCGAGAACATGCTTTTCGGCGCGCGGACCATCAAGCTCTGCATAGACTGCAAACCGTGGGGTTATTCGGTCGAAGACATCAAACTGGCGATCAGCGAGGCCGCCAAAGGCGGATGTAAAGTCGAGGGGCATGTGCAGACCCCGGAAGGCGCCCAGCGAGCCATTGATGCAGGCATCTATATCATTGCGCACGGTAACGCGCTCACCCCCGAGCATCATCGCCAGATGGGTGAAAAAGGTATCTTCCTGGCGGGAACCGACACGCCCTTTACCAAATATCGCGGCAATGAAGCGGCCTTCAAACAAACGGTTGCCAAGTTACGCGACGCCTGGGAAAAGAAAGTGCCCCTGACCTTCTCAACCGATTTCGATTATTGGAACGAGCGCATGAAGGACGAAAAGACCGGTGAATGGTTAAGTCGCGGCGACCTGTCTATCGCTTTTCTTGATACCTGGAAGGCGGCTGGTATTCCGGCTGTAGATGTCTTGCGCGCCATCACCATCAATGGTTATAAAGCGGCTGATATCATCAAAGAACGCGGGCCCATCAAACCAGGTTTCTTTGCTGATCTCATTGCCGTCATCGGCGACCCGCTCAAGGATATTGACGCGCTGCGCAATGTGCAGTTCGTGATGAAGAACGGCGCAGTCTTCAAAAAAGATGGAGTGATGTTGCCGGAGAAATTTTTCCACCCGGGGCCGGTTAGAATGCCAAACGGCCGATATACTCGATAAACAGAATCCCATGAAAAAACTAACCCTAACCATTCTGCTTTTATTTCTTACCGTGTCGGTTAAAGCCGGCGATCATTGGACACAGTTTCGCGGCAGTGACGGCGACGGTCATTCCGATGCGCAAAACCTTCCGCTTAACTGGAGCGAATCACAAAACGTGGTCTGGAAGACGGCGATTCATGATCGCGGCTGGTCGTCGCCAGTCATACTCGGTAAGCAAATCTGGCTGACCACGGCCACCAAAGAAGGGAACCGGTTGTATGCCGTGTGTATTGACCGTGACACCGGGCGCATCATTCGCGACCTGAAACTTTTTGATGTCGAGAAGCCACAATATGCGCATCCATTCAATACCTATGCATCGCCAACTCCGGTTATCGAAAGCGGCCGCGTTTATATAACTTTTGGCTCTCCCGGTACAGCCTGTATTGATACGACGACCTTCAAAGTGTTGTGGCAGCGGCGCGATATTGAATGCAATCATTTTCGCGGCTCAGGGTCATCGCCGATTCTCTTTCGCGATCTGCTCATTATGAATTTCGATGGCAGCGATCATCAATTCGTCATCGCGCTGGATAAACGCACCGGTAAAACCGTCTGGATGACGAAACGCTCGATTGATTTTAAGGATATTGAAGCCAACGGCAAGATTGCTGCGGATGGCGATTTTCGCAAAGCCTTTGCGACGCCCCACGTCGCCTTGATTAACGGTCGTTGGGAACTCATCAGCCTGGGCGCGAAGGCGGCCTATTCATATAATCCTTTGACCGGTGAGGAACTCTGGCGCGTCGAAGAGCGCGAACAACATTCAGCCAGCACGCGACCGGTGATTGGTGACGGGATGATATTTTATCCCACAGGGTTTTCCTCTGGGCAATTGTTCGCTGTGCGCACCGGCGGCAAGGGCTTGATTACAGATACTCACGTTGCCTGGAAAGTTAAACGCGGCATTTCAAACAAACCTTCAATACTGCTGGTTGACGGGTTGATTTATGTCATCAGCGACACCGGCATAGCCAGTTGCATTGAAGCCAAAACTGGTGACATCGTCTGGCAAAAACGCATCGGCGGCGAATACACGGCTTCCCCGGTGTTTGCCGATGGCAAGGTCTGGTTGTTCAGCGAAGACGGCAAAACCACTGTGCTTAAACCCGGTCGGACATTTGAGGTATTGGCCGAAAATCAATTGGATGAAGGTTTTTTGGCCTCGCCGGCGATTGTCGGCAAAGCGTTTTACTTGCGCACCCGAACCCATCTTTACCGAATCGAAAAAAAATAGTACGCCGTCCTGACCCTCAATCTCTTGCGGGCAAAACGAGGTTAGCTGCTTTTTGCCGGATGGTGAACACTTTGGCGCGCGAATCCCCCCTTATTAAATAAGGGCAATCGCGCATCGGCTACCAAC
>JBIOWC010000039.1:0-24073 GCA_044868105.1 Blastocatellia bacterium | reverse complement strand
CGCATCGGCTACCAACCGGATTGTGAAAACGATGAATAATGATTTGTCAGCCGGTTCAAATCTGTCGCATTACCGCATCGGCGCCAAAATCGGCGCCGGCGGTATGGGCGAAGTCTATCGCGCCCGCGACGACCGCCTCGGCCGGGATGTAGCTATTAAAGTCTTGCCTGCCGATTTCGCAACGGACGAAGACCGGTTGCGTCGCTTTGAGCAGGATGCGCGAGCCACGTCGGCCTTGAATCATCCGAATATTCTAACGATTCATGAAATCGGCGAAACCGATGGCCAGCATTATATTGCAACTGAATACATCGAAGGCGAAACCCTTCGTCACCACATTCAGCAGTCGCGCCTGAAACTTCGCGAGGTGTTGGACGTGAGGGTGCAAGCCGCGTCGGCACTCTCTACGGCCCATCAGGCCGGCATCGTACATCGCGACATTAAACCCGAAAATCTCATGCTCCGTCCCGATGGGATTGTGAAAGTATTGGATTTCGGGCTGGCGAAATTGAGTGAGAAAAGCACGCCAGTGACCAATTCAGAAGCCGCGACGCTGTCAAAGAAAAGGTCCGATCCAGGCACGATAATGGGCACCGTGCAATATATGTCGCCCGAACAAGCGCGCGTTGATTGCATTCCTCAAGACGTAGTGAAGATATGAAAAGGTGAATCCATGTCAAAACACATACTATCAATACTTGTTTTCTGTTTTCTTGCCAGCACTCTGTTCGCACAAGTCCCACCAGCGGCGGCTGTTGATGATTACAACAACATTTTCAAAGCCGTGAAGTGGCGTTCTATCGGGCCGTTTCGTGGTGGGCGTTCCAACGCGGGTTGCGGCGTAGTGGGCGATCCCAACACTTACTACATGGGAACGACAGGCGGTGGGCTATGGAAAACCGATGACATGGGGATCACGTGGCGGAATATCTCTGATGGATTTTTTAAGACCGGTTCCGTAGGCGCTATCGCCGTGGCTGAAAGCGATGCGAATGTGGTTTACGTCGGCATGGGCGAACATGCCGTGCGCGGTGTGATGACGCATTCAGGCGATGGCGTCTATAAATCCACGGACGCCGGAAAGACTTGGAAACAGATCGGGCTGGAACCAACGCGGCACATCTCGCGCATCGTGGTTGATCCGAAAAACCCCAACATTGTTATCGTCGCCGCGCAGGGCGCGCTTTACGGCCAATCGTCACAACGCGGGATTTATAAATCCACTGATGGCGGAACAACGTGGAAGAACGTTTTGTTTGTGAACGACAAGACCGGTGCGGCAGAGCTTTCGATGGATATGACAAATCCGCGCATCCTCTACGCCGCGATGTGGGAACACGGTCGCTTGCCGTGGAAAGTCATCAGCGGCGGGCCGGGCAGTGGTTTGTATAAATCCGTAGACCAGGGCGAAACGTGGGAAAAATTGAAAGAGGGCTTGCCCGAAGAAATGGGCAAAATGTCTATCGCTGTCAGCCGCTCGAATCCTGAAAAGGTATACGCTCTGATCGAAAGCGATACTGACAAAGAAGCCGGAGGCTTATTCATTTCGACAAATGCCGGCAAGAAATGGAGCCGCGTCACCAATGACCATCGGTTGGTGCAACGCGCCTGGTATTACATCGAATTGTTCATTGACCCGAAAAACGAAGAGACGATTTACGTGCTAAGCGCGCCGGCCTTGCGCTCAAAGGACGGCGGCAAAACGTGGGAAAACCTTTCCGGCACCCACGGCGATTTTCATGATCTGTGGATCAATCCTGACAACCCGAACAACTTCATCATCTCGAATGATGGGGGCTCGGCGATCACCTTCAACGGCGGCAAGAGCTTCAGCGCGCAAAGCAACATGCCGACGGCGCAGTTCTATCGCATCAACGTAGACAATCAGTTTCCTTATCGCATCTATGGCGGACAGCAGGACAATTCGTCGGTTTCCATAGCCAGCCGTGAGTTAGGCAGCGGCGGCATTACGACAGCGAGCTGGACGGCTTCGGCGGGCGGCGAGAGCGCGTTTCTGGCTTTCGATCCCAACAATCCCCGATATGTTTTGGGCGGAAGTTATCAAGGCACCATTGAAGTATTGGACACGCAGGCCAAAGCCTCTACGAACGTAATGGCCGCGCCCATCCAGTACCTCGGCATGGATGCGAAAGACATTAAATATCGCTTCAACTGGAATGCGCCGATCATCTGGAGCAAACACGAACCGAACACCTATTACCACGGCGCGCAATTGCTGCTGAAAACCAGCGACCTGGGTAAAACCTGGAAAGAAGTCTCGCCTGATTTGACGCGCAACGAAAAGGACAAACAGGGCAAAGGCGGCGGCCCATACACCAACGAAGCGGTCGGCGCAGAAAATTATGGCACCCTGAGTTATGTCATTGAGTCGCCGCACGAAAAAGGTGTAATCCTGACGGGCAGTGATGATGGATTGGTTTATCTAACGCGCGACGGCGGCGCGAACTGGAAAAACATCACGCCTACAGGCCTGGCCGAATGTTTGATCAATGCGATTGAAGTTTCGCCGCACGACAAAGCCACCATTTATATCGCCACCACACGCTATAAATTCAACGACCACACGCCGGGGTTATACAAATCCACCGATTACGGCAACACCTGGACGAAGATAGACCATGGCATTCCCGCCAACGCCTTCACCCGCGTCGTGCGCGAAGACGATGTGCGCAAAGACCTGTTATTCGCTGGCACTGAAACAGGGCTGTACCTGTCGTGGAATGGCGGCAAAGACTGGTCGCCCTTTCAACTGAACTTGCCCGTGACGCCGATCACGGATTTGCGCGTATATAAAGGCAATCTGATCGCCGCGACGTCTGGCAGATCGTTTTGGGTGCTGGATGATTTGAGCGTCATTCGTCAATACAACAAGAATGCAGCGACCTTTGCCATCTATCGCCCAGACAATACCTATCTCGTCAACGGTTCCAGCGAACTCAATCAATCTGAAGAGGAATTTACCGGCGCGAACCGGCTAAGGGGCGTGAATCCTGCTACTGGCGTAGCGATTTACTACCAGTTGCCTGAATTGAAAAAAGATGACCATATTACACTGGAGGTCAAGGACGCCGCAGGCAAGCTGGTGCGCAGCTTTTCTTCCAAAGCGGATGAAAAGTATGTGTGCTACGACGGCGGCCCCGGGCCTGAACCCCTGTTGTCCAAAGCGAAAGGGCTAAACAGATTCGTTTGGGATATGCGCTATCCAACGATGCCCGGTGCGCCAACCGTTTATATTGAGAGCAGCTACGCGGGGCATAAAGCGCCGCCAGGAAAATACAGCATCACCGTAAAAATGGGCGAGCAATCGGTCTCGACCGAAACCGAAATACTCGCCAATCCGCTCTATCCGACAACCGCCGCAACCTATGCGGAATATCATCAGACGATGTTGGGGATGGAGACCGAATTGACTGCCATGCACCGTCTGACCAACAGCCTCTACGAAAAACAAAAACAGTTGGAATCGCTGCTGGCTTCCTTGCCCGCTGGCGATAAATTCAGCGCTATCAAAAAAGAAGGCGAGGCGCTTGTCAAAAAGCTGAAGGCCTGGGATGAGGACATGGTGCAACGTAAAGCGAAGGCCTACGACGATGTTGATAACTTCGCGAATAAGTTCACGGCGAATTACCTGTTTTTGATCAACCAGACTGAAAGCGACATTCCCCGTGTGAACCAGCCGTCATTGGATCGGTTGAAGCAACTCAATACGCAATGGGCGGCATTGAAAGCGCGCGCCGATGAAATGCTCGACAAGGATATCCCGTCGCTGAATAAACGACTGTGGGAAGCCGGGCTGGGTGCGATTTGGAAGGAGTAAGGACTTAGCCAATTGAGCCGTGGTATTCGCTTTTTTTGGTAATGGGTCAGATTGAAATTAGGTGTATGAAATAATTAATCGGTAAAAGAACGGCGGTCTGTCGTCAGTGACAAGGTTACCTTCTGATGGGGCAGAAAAGACGGATAAATCGCAATTCGCCTTTTCCGTCTAATCAGAAGATCACTGTTTACTTGTCGTTGAACGGGACATTACTTTTTAGCGCCAATCGCAGGCCAACCTATTTCTTCCTGACCCACTACTCTATTTTGAAATCATGTTGAATGAGGAGCAAGGTATGAACAAAAAACTTCTGGTTGTCTTGACGAACCTGATCTTGTTGGTGAGCTTGTCGTTCGTAACTTTCGCACAAACACCGACAACGAACGCCACGGTGGCCAGCAGTGGCCAGGTGATTTCATCCCAAGAGATTGATGCTTTAGTAGAGGACGCGCTGGTCAAATTTAAAGTGGCGGGGGTTGCGGTGGCCGTCGTCAAAGATGGAAAAGTGATTCATCAAAAAGGCTACGGCGTAACTTCGATTGAAACCAAACAGCCGGTGAACGAATTCACCAATTTTCAAATTGCCTCAAACAGCAAAGCCTTTACTACGGCTGCGCTCTCTATCCTGGAAGAAGAGGGCAAGCTGAAATGGACGGATAGAGTAAAAGACCATATTCCCGAATTCAGAATGTACAACGATTATGTCACTGAGAATTTCAACATCCAGGATTTATTAACGCACCGCAGCGGGCTTGGACTCGGAGTGGGTGACTTGATGTTTTTTCCCGATGGTTCAAATTTCACGGTTAAAGACGTCGTCACCAGCTTCCAACATTTCAAACCCGTTTCAGCATTCCGAACCAAGTTTGATTATGACAACTTGCTTTACATTGTCGCCGGTGAAGTGGTCGCCCGCGCGAGTGGCATGAGTTATGAAGCATTTGTCCAAAAGCGCATCATTGAACCTTTGCAAATGAGCCATACATTTGTCGGCAGCTTGCTCAAAGACAAAAGCAATTTGGCCGTGCCACATTCGTCAGAATCTGGAACCATCAAGACGATTGAGGCTTACGACATCGGAATGGGCAGCGCCGCGGGCGGCATATTTTCAAACGTCGCTGATCTGTCAAAGTGGATGCTGATGCACCTCAACAAAGGCAAGTATGGCAACGAACTGAAAGCCAGCCTTTTCTCTTTGAAAAACCAAAATGAAATGTGGCGGTTGCATACCATTCTACCAACCAATCCGAACCCTAGATACAACTCGCATTTTAACGGCTATGGTCTGGGCTGGGGATTGACCGATAAGAAAGGAAGTTTAGAGGTTTCGCACACCGGCGGTTTGCCCGGCATGCTCTCGATTGTGAGGATGTATCCCGATTTGAAATTGGGCATCGTCATTTTAACCAATACCGAAAATGGTGGCGGCGGATTGTTCTCGGCAGTTACCAATACCATCGCCGACAGTTACCTGGGGTTAGATGATTTTGGTTGGGTAAAAAAGATCAGCGACTCAATGATGCAGCAAAGAACCACAGGCGACCAAGTAACGAAAAAAGTATGGGACACCGTTGCCGCCGCAAAAAACACGCCAATTAAAAATGAAGACTACGTTGGCATTTATGAAGACAAATGGTTTGGCAAAGTTGAAGTCTTTGAAAAGGACAAGCAATTGTGGTTCAAGTCTTATCGCTCGCCCAAACTAAATGGCCCGATGGCTTTTTATAACGCCAATACCTTTGCCATCAAATGGCAATATCAGGCGATGAATTGTGATGCCTTTGCGATGTTTGCGTTGGATGAAACAGGCAAGGCGCAATCCATCAAGATGAAAGGCATCTCGCCCAACATCGATTTTAGTTTTGACTTCCAGGATTTAGACCTCCAACGAATTGGCAAGAAGTAGTTACGCAAAGGCCATCCGCAGGACGAGGATGGGACGTTTGTCGTTCTGAAAGGAGCCTCAGCTTCTCCAATTGACGCGCCGTGCAACTTGGTTGTTAGATTGCGAAGTTCTCAATCGGCAGCGCTGCCAGAGCGGGTGATTCGTGGTTAGATAGAAGGAGGGTAAACAGATGAGCGAACCTTCACGTCGCGAGCTCCTCGCGGGGCTGACAGGCGGCGCAGTTCTATTGGGCGCACAAGCCTTTGCCCGATCAGAAGGGGTTTATTCAGAAGCGCGGCTTGCCGGCAATTCGGAATATCTGTTCGAGCCGGGGCTGAACTACCTCAACACGGCTGCACTCGGTCCCACACCTCGAAGCGTTCTCGATACCGTGTTGAAGGCCTGGTATGAGCTGGAATTGAACCCGGTCATGATGGCCTATGGTGATGGTGCGGTTCTTGTGGCGACTGACCAGGCGCGGGAACAGGTGGCGGCGCTCGTCGGCTGCGCCGCTGACGAACTGCTCATCACCCGAAGCGCGACCGAGGCAATGAACAGCGTCGCCCTGGGACTCAATCTGGATCGCAGCGACCGTGTTCTGACGACTGATGTTGAACACGAAGGCGGAAGCGCTGGATGGGACTACCTGAAACGACGGCGCGGCATCGACATAGACAAAGTTTCGATAACGCCCGGCGATTTCGACATCAAAGCGATCATGGGCCGCTTTGAAAAAGCGATTACTGACCGGACCAAGGTGATCAGTGTCAGCCACGTGATCACCTCAACCGGCATGAGAATGCCGATTACTGAGATCGTGGCTTTGGCAAAAAATCGTGGAATCTTGTGTGTCGTTGACGGCGCCCAGGCGGTTGGGGGCATTGAGGTTGATGTAAAGAAGCTGGGGTGCCACGCCTATGTCGCCACCGGCCACAAATGGTTGATGGGCCCGAAAGGCACAGGGTTTCTCTACATCAGCAAGGATGCGAATTCATTGATCCAACCGGTTCAACGCGAAAACGGCGTTCGCTTCGTTGCGAGTTCGACCGGGATAGGCAGTCTGCCGCTGGTGGTCGGGCTTGGGGCCGCCGTCGAAGCGATGCGCAAACGCGGTATGGCGACAGTTGAAAAACGCATCATCGGACTCCGCGACCGGGCCTATGCGGGTCTCTGCAAAATCTCAAAGATTCAAGTGGTCAGTCCGCCGCCCGGGCCGCTCACGACGGCGCTCGTGGCGTTCAAACTTCCCGACTCGGTCGACAGCCGCGCCTTTCGCGACCTCTTACTTAAAAAATACGGCATCGTCATCAAGGTCGCAGAGAAAAGATGGTTTAATGGAAATCGCATCTCGCCGCATATTTTCAATACCGAGAAGGATATTGACGCGGCAATCAAAGCCATTCGCACAGAGCTTGCTTGAACGTTGTGAATGTAGCCCGACCTATGACTATGCGGCAGCCGGTAATAAAGTCGAAGCGCAGCGCCTGTTGGATGAATTGAAAGAGTTATCAAATAAGCGACAGGTGTCGCCCTTTAGCATCGCTATCATCTACGCCGGACTTGACGACAAGGATAGGGCATTTGAACGGCTCGACAAAGCGTTTGATGAACGCACGTTTTTTATTGCGCTTTGAAAGGTTGATATCGTGTTAGATAATCTGCGCTCAGACCGGCGCTTCAAGGATTTGATCTGGCGCATCGGTCTGCCCGAATTGTCATGAGAATGCCTGGGTGCAGCTTTGCTCGCAGCGAGGAAGATTTCCCGGCGTAAAAAGATTCAGTAATTTATGGGGTTGATGTTATGCACAACAATGAAGAGAGAGAGTAACCATGTCAGACAGAACAGAAAATCTCAACGGCAAAATGCTCAGCGGTGAGCGTGAGATGACTCAAGCGCAATTGCTCGAAAATGTCGCGCGCGCCGCTACAGGGTTTTCGGCGGCCGGCATCGGCTTTGAAGATACGGTTGCCATCATGTTGCGCAACGATTATCCATTCTTTGAAGCCTCGATGGCAGCGAACTCTTTGGGTGCTCATGCGGTTCCCATCAACTGGCATTTTCAAAGCGAGGAAGCCGGATACATTCTGCGCGACAGTCAAGCGAAAGCCCTGGTCATTCACGCAGACCTGTTGCCGCAAATTCGCTGCGGAATTCCCCCCGGGGTACAGGTTTATGTCGTTCAGACGCCGGCTGAGATTCAAAAGGCTTACGGAATCGTTGCCGAGCAATGCGAGGTCCCACAAGGAGCGGTCAGTTGGGAAGACTGGCTCTGCGCGCAGCAGCCGCAAAACCTTGCGCCGCCGCCCCCGCCTTCGAGCATGATATACACATCGGGGACGACAGGGCATCCCAAAGGCGTGCGCCGCGAACCTTTCACTCAAGAAACCACAGCGAAGTTTGTCGAGATGGTGGCCTTCGCCTTCGGCTTAAACCCGGATGGCAATTTTCGCACCGTCATTACGGGGCCGATGTATCACGCAGCGCCCAATGCTTACGCCCTGTGGGCCGCGAAAAACGGCGGCTTTTGCATTCTGCAACCGCGTTTTGACGCGGAAGAGTTGTTACAACAGATCGAACGATACCGCATCACGCATCTGCACATGGTGCCGACGATGTTTGTTCGCTTGCTCAAACTTCCCGACGAGGTGAAGAAAAAATATGACCTTTCATCGCTTGAGTTCGTCGTTCATGCAGCGGCTCCGTGCGCGCCCGATGTCAAACGACAGATGATTGACTGGTGGGGGCCGGTGATTAATGAATATTACGGCGGGTCGGAAACCGGCGCTGTGGTCTTTCACACCAGCGAAGAGGCTTTGCGAAAACCCGGCACCGTGGGTCGCGCAATCAAAAACGGCACGGTGCGCATCTATGATGGAGAAGGTAACCAGCTCGCCGCCAATCAGGTCGGAGAAGTTTATCTTTGGCTTGAAGGCTTCCCGGATTTCACCTATAACGGTGCGGATGAAAAACGGCAACAGGCTGAACGCGAGGGCTTGGTCTGTATTGGCGATGTCGGTTATCTGGATGAAGACGGGTATCTGTTCTTATGTGACCGCAAACATGATTTAGTGATTTCGGGCGGCGTCAACATCTACCCGGCAGAGATTGAAGCAGCGCTAATTGGTATGCCGGGAATCAATGATTGCGCGGTGTTTGGTATTCCCGATGAAGAGTTCGGTGAAGCGCTTTGTGCGTATATTGAACCGGAAGCAGGAAGGGAACTCAGTAAAGATGAAGTCAGCGGTTATTTATCAACCAGGCTGGCGCGATATAAAGTTCCGAAATTGATTGAATTCAGCAAAGCGTTGCCACGCGAAGATTCGGGAAAAATATTCAAACGCAAACTCCGCGCCCCTTATTGGGAAAGTACCGGGCGACAAATTTGAACCGAAGCTTGATTGAATGATTTGTCAGCTTATCCAAAGGAAATTTGATATGAGAAGAGACTCACGCAGCGCGATTGTATTGATTATCTGTTTATCACTTTTTTCTTTTGTTTTTCTAAGTCGTACCCCGGCACAAAAGAAAGACCGACCTGTAGTGGTGATGCTGTCGATTGATGGTTTGAAACCCGATTATGTTTTAGAAGCCGCTAAATACGGGTTGAAGATTCCGAACCTTCGGCGGTTGGTTATTGAAGGCGCCTATGCAACCAATGTTACAGGGGTAATGCCGACGGTTACCTATCCGAGCCATACGACAATGGTCACAGGTGTAGCTCCGGCGCGACACGGCATCTATGCCAATTCACCCTTCGACCCTTTCGCAAAAAATCAAGGCGGGTGGATGTGGTACGCCGAAGACATCAAAGCCTTGACGCTTTGGGAAGCGGTGAACAACGCCGGAATGAAATCATCAAACGTAGATTGGCCAGTCACGGTCGGCGCAAATATCACTTTCAACATTGCGCAAATCTGGCGCGCTTCGACACCCGACGACCGCAAGTTGCTGCGCGCCCTGTCTACCAAAGGCTTGCTGACAGAGGTTGAACAGGCGGTCGGCAATTACCCTGAGGGTTATGATTACACCATTGCTGCCGAACGCAAGCGTTGCGCGGTCAATGAGTATATTTTGCAAAACAAGAAGCCCAATTTTCACACCGGCTATTTTTCTGTGCTGGATGAAGAGCAACATTCACACGGGCCCTACAGCAAAGAGGTTTATCAAACGCTTGAAGAACTGGATGAATTAATTGGCAAGGTTCGCGCCGCGGCTGAACGCGCCGGAAACGGACGCGCCTATTTTTGCCTGGTTTCCGACCACGGATTCTTTCGCATCAACAAAGAGGTGCGCCTCAATTACGCGCTTCGAGAAGCGGGGCTGCTCGATGTGGATGACAAAGGCAAATTGCAAGCCTGGCGGGCGATTTGTTGGAATTCCGGCGGCACGACAGCCGTGATGTTGAAAGATGAGAACGATTCGCAGGCGCGACAAAAAGTGCGCGACCTGTTACAGGGTTTGGCGGCCGATGAAAAAAGCGGGGTTTATCGGGTCTATGAAGGGGAAACGGCGCAAAAGACCGGCGGCTTTCCCAATGCGGCATTTATTGTCGTGACCAAGCCCGAATGTTACATCAGCGGCAGTTTTGAAGCGCCGCTCACGCGTGATCGAGCGCCCGGCGGTGGACATGGATTCCTCTCTGAATTTCCCGAAATGGATTCGTCATTCTTTATCGTCGGCCCTGACATTCCGGCGGGTAAAAATCTCGGCCGTATGGATATGCGCGACATCGCGCCTACGCTTGCCGCGCGCCTCGGTGTTAAACTGCCAGCTGCCGAAGGGCGAGATGTATTGAAAAGGGAAGGGCTGCGAGGAGCAGGAAAATGAAGAGGCAGAGATGAGAAAGAAAGATTCTAAAGTATCACGCAGAGATTTACTCAAATCGGCGGCGATTGCCGGCGCCGGGTTAGGGCTTGGCGGCGGCCTGGCGAATGAGGCAGGAGCGAATATCGCTGCGGCAAACGCCCCGGAGTTTATAATTGAGCCGCCAACCGATAATAAATCAATGGTTGGCGTGCCCTTTGAAAAACGCGACAAAGTGAGAATCGCCATCGTCGGCACAGGCCTACGCGGTCGCAGTGTGCTCGGCGAACTCCTGGCGATTGAAAATGTCGAAATCACCGCGCTGTGTGACAACGTAAAAGAGAAATGCCAGAAAGCCGCCGACCTGGTCACCAAAGCCGGACGAAAAGCGCCGGCCATGTTCACCAACGGCGACACCGATTTTGAAAATCTTTGTAAACGTGACGATATTGATTTTGTTTATACGGCTACGCCCTGGGAATGGCATGTGCCGGTGATGCTTGCCGCAATGACGAACGGGCATCACGCGGGAACTGAAGTTCCTGCGGCTTACACACTCGAAGATTGCTGGAAACTGGTTGATACTTCGGAGCGGACGCGCCGTCATTGCATGATAATGGAAAATTGCTGTTACGATTATAGCGAAACCATCGTGTTGAATATGGTGCGCGACGGGTTGCTAGGCGAGCTGGTGCACGGCGAATGCGCTTACAATCACGACCTGCGGGAAATTCTTTTTGAGAAAAGGGACGAAGGCTTGTGGCGCAGACGGCATCACACCTTGCGCGACAGTAATCTCTATCCGACGCATGGACTCGGCCCCGTTGCGAATTATATGAACCTCAATCGCGGCGACCGTCTGGATTATCTGGTAGCGATGAGTTCACCGCACCTCGGACTTGAAACTTATCGCAAAGAAAAGCTCCCGTCCGACGACCCGCGAATGAAAGAGGTCTATCGAACGGGTGATTACAACACGGCAATCATTAAGACCGCGAAAGGCCGCACCATCATGTTGCAGCACAATGTCAGCACGCCGCGCCCGTATGACCGCATCAACCTGATTCAAGGGACCAAAGGCATTTTCCGCGACTATCCGCCGCGCCTCTTCGTTGATGGACAGAAAGACCATCGGTGGGCGACATTGGATGAATACAAAGCAAAATACGAGCATCGTTTGTGGCGTTATATGGGCGAAGTGGCGCGCAAACTCGGCGGCCACGGCGGCATGGATTATATTATGTGCTATCGGTTGGTTGAATGTTTTCGTGAAGGATTGCCGCCCGATATGGATGTATATGATGCGGCTAGTTGGAGCGCGCCGGGGCCGCTCAGTGAACTATCCGTCAAGCGCGGCAGCAACGCCGTGAAGTTTCCCGACTTTACTCGTGGACATTGGCAGGACTCGCGTCAGACGGTAATTTAACTTTTGAATTCGAGAGGGGAGTCAATTAGCCATTTTACATTTTTCACTTTACGGTATTGGGCAATTGCTAAAGTTGTTTTTCTGGAATTTACTGGATATGAACAATGCATAATGGATAATGTGCAGCAACAACAGTCGGGATTTGTTGCTGATTATTGATGAAATGAAAACCAAACGCATCTTCAAGATTTCTCTGTTACTTCTCGTTCTATCATTTCTCTATATCGTGGCACTCTTCAGCCAGGTTTCAGCAAATACCACAGAAAATAAACCCGTAGATTTCGACCGCGATATTCGCCCAATTCTTTCCGACAATTGTTTCACCTGTCACGGCCCCGATGATAAGAAGCGCATGGCCGAACTTCGACTGGACTCAAAAGAGGGCGCGTTTGCCAGTACAGGTGTGATCGTTCCCGGTAGCGCCGCCAAGAGTCGCCTCTATCAACGCATCTCTGCAAAAAGCCCTGAGATGCGTATGCCGCCTTTAGAATCAGGGCATAAGTTGACCGAGGCGCAGATTGAAACGGTTCGCCGCTGGATTGATGAAGGCGCGAAATGGGAAGTGCATTGGGCCTATATGAACCCGCGCCGCGCCGACCTTCCGAAAGTTAAAACTCCGCGCTGGGTGCGCAACCCCATTGATCATTTTATTCTCGCGCGTTTAGAAAAAGAGCAACTCGCGCCTTCACCCGAAGCTGACAAAGTCACCTTGCTGCGTCGCGTCTATCTTGATTTGACAGGACTCCCGCCTACCCTCGCGGAAATGGACGCCTTTCTCGCAGACCGCTCGCCTGAGGCTTATGAAAAGCTGGTTGACCGGCTTCTCGCATCGCCACATTACGGCGAGCGAATGGCGATGCCCTGGCTTGACCTGGCGCGCTATGCCGACACGCACGGCTATCACATTGATAGTCACCGCGATATGTGGGCTTGGCGCGATTGGGTGATTCGAGCGTTTAATCAGAATAAACCTTTTGACCAATTTACCATTGAACAACTCGCCGGAGATTTATTGCCGAATGCGACGACCGAACAGAAGATTGCTTCGGGGTTTAATCGCAATCACATGATTAATTTTGAAGGCGGCGCGATTCCCGAAGAATATCAGGTTGAATATGTCGTTGACCGCGTCGAAACGACTGCAAACACCTGGATGGCGATGACCCTCGGGTGCGCCCGTTGCCACAGTCACAAATACGACCCGATCACGCAGAAGGAGTTTTATCAATTTTTTGCTTTCTTCAACACCGTCGCCGAACAGGGACTTGATGGGCGCACGGGCAATGCGAATCCCGTGTTGGCGCTGCCGACTGATGAGCAGAAAGCCCGGCTCGAAGCGCTGAACGCGGCAATAAAGCTTAAAGAAACGTCGCTGGCAGATGAACAGGTAAAGCCCTTGCAAACGGAATGGGAGAAAATTTTCCGGCTGAAAACAGCCGATTCGTTGAAACAGGGACTGGCGGCGTACTATCAACTCGACAGCAATTTCAACGATTCATCAGGTCACGAACAGCATGGTAAAAAGCTGCGCGGCGACCCGACATTCGGAGGCGGAAGCATCGCTAAGGCAATCGGCTTTGATGGCGATTCACATGTCAGTTTCGGCAACGTCCAACTGCTCAAACACAACCAACCTGGCAGTTTAGCGGTTTGGATAAAGGGTGCAGGCAATCAACCGATTCACATATTGCAAAAGATAGAAAGCGCCGACAATCGTCAGGGTTTTGAAATGATGTTTGAAGATTTCAACCTCATTGGCATTCAATATTGGGCGGCGCGACTCACCTTAAACTTTTCATCGGGTGATAAGCGCCAGGCCTTGCGCATCCGCACCAAAGAGCGCTTCCCGATGGGCGGCTGGCATCACCTCGCGCTCAATTATGATGGTTCAGGGAAAGCGACGGGCATAAAACTATTTATCAATGGCAAACTGCAAGACCTGGACATCTTGCAGGATACGCTTACTGGCACGGCTGAAACCAATGACGATTTACAGGTCGGCAGCCCGCAACTGGGTAAACCCTTCAAAGGTCAACTCGATGATTTGCGAGTTTATAATCGCCTGTTGAGTGCCAGTGAAATCGAACAACTGGCGATTCAATCTCCCATTCAAGATATACTGCTGCGCATCTTCGGCAAGCGTTCAACGGAGCAGAGCGCCCGTGTGCGCGATTATTTTTTGACCTACGTTGCGCCTGACACCATGCGGAACGATTACCTTGAATTGAATAAATTGAAGCGCGAGCGCGATGAACTGAATAAGCAAGTGCTGACGACGATGGTGATGAATGAGATGGAGCGTCCGCGCGAAACCTTTGTTTTAGGGCGCGGGGATTATCGCAATAAAACCGATAAGGTGAGAGCCGGTGTCCCCGCCGTGCTGCCGCCGCTTCCCAGTTGGACGGTACGCAATCGTTTGACCCTCGCGAAATGGTTGGTTGATCCGGCAAACCCGCTAACGGCTCGCGTCGCCGTCAATCGTTTCTGGCAACTGATATTCGGACACGGCATCGTAAAAACATCCGAAGATTTTGGCTCTCAAGGTGAGCCGCCTGTGCATCCTGAACTGCTTGATTGGCTGGCCACCGAATTTATGCGAACCGGTTGGAATGTCAAAGCGATGATGAAAATGCTGGTGACTTCGGCAACCTATCGCCAATCCTCAAAGGTTACCCCGGCGCTTATTGAACGCGACCCGGAAAATCGTTTATTGGCGCGTGGCGCGCGACTTCGATTGCCTGCCGAAATCGTTCGCGACAATGCGCTCGCAGTGAGCGGATTGTTGAATGACAAAATCGGCGGGGCGAGCGTCTTTCCTTATCAGCCGAAGGGGTTGTGGGAAGAGATGGCCTTCGGGGATGGTTTTTCAGCGCAGGAATACAAACCAAGTAGTGGCGCCGACCTGTACCGTCGCAGTATGTACACCTTCTGGAAACGCACAGTGCCGCCTGCGGCGATGGCGACATTTGATGCGCCCGATAGAGAAAAATGTACCGGGCGACGGTCGCTTACCAACACCCCTTTGCAGGCCTTGGTGCTCTTAAATGACCCGACTTATATCGAAGCGGCGCGCGTGTTGGCTGAACGCGCGCTCCTTGAAGGCAAAGATACAACGAGTCGAATCAGCTACGCCTTTCGACTCGCGACCTCAAGGAAACCCTCGCTAAAAGAGTTGACTGTTTTGAATGAATTATTAACTGCACAACTGGCGCATTATCGTGAGGATAAAAATGCGGCTGTCCAACTACTCAGCGAAGGCGAATCAAAACCCAATGCGAAACTCGATGCCGGTGAATTAGCCGCCTGGACCATTGTCACGAGCGCGATTTTGAATTTGGATGAAACGATCACCAAAGAATGAAGAAAAGGATTCAGCTGCTCTGAAGGTTTGTTCAATGTGCAGCCTGAATTGTTAGGCGGCTTCGCAACGCTTCACTCAATCATGAAGGGCTCAGCATTTACAGAATCAATTTGCGGTTTAGTCCTGCTGGTTGGCGCAGCATGTTGCATTTCGACCAGGTTAGAACAGACCGCTAATCCCGGTTCACCGCAGATGGTGAGTACCGTCAAGGTGAGCGAGAATCTGCCTGGACCTACATGGCAGAATGCCCGTTATCGGGGTCTTCAAGTCGGCAGTTCGACACGCGAGAATATGTTGAGTATTTTAGGCAAGCCTACTTCATCCGGGGTCTCTCCGGCTCCGTTGCCGATAAACCCGAAGCGGATTGTCTGGTACCGATATAAACGGTTCGACCAGGGCAAAGACTTGCTGCCCGAGAAATTCTTTGAAATCGGTATAGATAAGTTAAACGATCAAGTCTTATTCATCTATGCGATGCCGAAAGATTTGTCGTTAAAGGATGCGATAGGGCGATTAGGTAATGATTATATTCAAACCAGCTATGCGCTCGACGGATGTTTTATGGATGGTGAGCGCCCGGCCTGGTATGAATCACCGTCTGGAACTTATGTCTGGACAGAGTACCGCGAAAAAGGTATCGCGCTGCAGTCCAACAGGGACGGGGCAGTTACGCTGATCTTCTACCTGAGCAATAAATTGCCAATCGGAAATGCAGCCTCCTTATGCAATCAACCTGCAAAAGGATTAGCCTATATTGCGTGTGGATGCGGTTGTTGCGGCGGAGAGCCGGGCAAAAGGGAATGCCTTTATCGCGCCAAGGGGGATGACCTGATGAAGGTCATCCAACAAGATGCGGAGATGAGGCGCCGCCCCCTATGCGCAACGGTCGGGTGTAATATGGGCGTCAAGTATGTTTATTGCGACTGACTGAAGAGCTATACAGGCGCCGGCGTCATAGAGGCGATGGCGTGCGCTGAAGCCACGCTAGAGGACAATTCAACCGCCCGACGGCTGATGATAGAAGGATGTTATGAATAAAAAGCAGGAATTTGAACTCAAACTGACACGGCGGCAACTTTTCGGGCTTGCCAGTAAGGGGATTGGGGTTGCGGCGCTCGCTTCGCTCTTTCAGCAGGAAGGCTGGGCGGCCGAAGAGGCAAAGCGCAATGCGAAGACCGGCGGATTAATCGGGTTGCCGCATTTTGCGCCGAAGGCAAAGCGCGTCATCTACCTTCATCAATCGGGCGGTCCGTCACAAATAGATTTATTCGATTACAAACCCGCCTTGCAAAAAAATCACGCAACCGAATTGCCCGCTTCGGTTCGCATGGGGCAACGCATCACCGGCATGACTTCGGGTCAAAGTTCATTTCCGTGCGTCAATTCGCTTTTCAAATTCTCGCAACACGGCGCAGCGGGAACCTGGCTCAGTGAACTATTGCCACATACCGCAAAAATCGTTGATGACATCACGATTATCAAAAGTGTAAATACGGATGCCATCAATCACGACCCGGCAATCACGTTTATTCAAAGCGGCAGCCAGCAACCCGGTCGCCCAAGCATGGGCGCCTGGGTAAGCTACGGACTGGGCAGCGAAAACCAAAACCTGCCGTCGTTTGTTGTTCTGCTTTCACAAGCGCAAGCGCTCAATACCGACCAACCGCTCTTTTCGCGTTTGTGGGGCAGTGGCTTTATTCCTTCGGCTTATCAAGGCGTGCGCTTTCGCTCCGGCAGCGACCCGGTGCTTTATTTGCAAGACCCGCCCGGGGTGAATCGTTCGACGCGGCGGCAGATGCTTGATGCTGTTGCAAAATTGAACCAGATGAATGCCCAAGCCTTCGGCGACCCGGAAATCGAAACCCGCATTGCACAATACGAGATGGCTTATCGTATGCAAACCTCTGTGCCAGAGTTGATGGATTTATCGAAAGAGCCGGATTCGACTTTCGAATTATACGGAGCCGATTCGCGCAAACCCGGTACCTATGCGGCAAATTGTTTACTGGCGCGACGATTGGCCGAGCGCAATGTGCGATTCATTCAGCTTTATCATCGCGGTTGGGATCAACATAATGATTTGCCGCGCGATCTGGCGCTGCAAAGTCGAGGCACAGACCAGGCGACCGCCGGATTGATTATGGATTTGAAGCGGCGCGGTTTGCTTGACGATACGCTGGTCATATGGGGAGGGGAATTTGGGCGCACGGTTTATTGCCAGGGGAAACTCACGGCTAATAATTACGGGCGCGACCATCATCCCAGATGTTTTGCCATGTGGATGGCCGGCGGCGGCATCAAACGCGGCTTTTCCTTAGGTGAAACCGACGATTTCAGTTACAACATTGTCGCTGACCCGGTCCACGTTCATGATTTGCAGGCAACCGTGTTGCATTGCCTGGGCGTTGACCACAAACAACTCACTTATAAATTTCAGGGACGCCATTTCAGATTGACCGATGTTCATGGTGAAGTTGTCGAAAAAATTCTCGCTTAATAATAGATGAACATACCAGCTACAAAAGGCGCAAAAAATCAAGAGCTTGGCAATGATTGAGGAACCATGAAACTCGAAGAGATCGCCCAGGATGTTTATGCTTGTCTGCAACCGGATCAAGGATTGGGTTGGAGCAATTCGGGATTTATCAATCGCGGCGGTGGATTGGTGATTGATACGTTTTGGGATTTACCGCACACGCGAGACTTGATTGATACCTATAAACGAGTTTGGCGCGAACCGGTGCGCAAGGTCGTCAATACGCACAGTAATGGCGACCACTGTTGGGGCAACCAACTTTTTGAGAACGCAGAAATCATCGGGCATCGGTTATGCGCCGCCGGCTTCGATAAAGAGAGACCACAGGTATTGCAGATGTTACGCAATGCCGGCGCAAGTCCCGACCCGGCGATTGCCTCGCTTGCCGGAAAACTTGCCGCCTGGGATTTTTCAGGGATTACGCTGACGCCGCCGACAACCTTGATTGAAGACCGGCTTGAGTTGAATTTTGATGGTATCACCGCGCATTTAATTTATGTCGGGCCGGCGCATACATCGGGCGACGTGATAATTCATCTGCCCGAACCGCGCGTCGTTTTCACCGGCGATATTCTGTTCAGGCTCTGTACGCCGATTGGTTGGGACGGCACATTTGAAGGGTGGGTAAGGGCGCTTGATTTTATCGTTGAGCTTGAACCCGACGTGATTGTTCCCGGTCACGGGCCCATGTGCGGAGCCGAAGGCGCGCGTGAAATGAAAGACTATCTGATATATGTTCGCAGCGAGGCGCGACAATATTTTGACGCAGGGGTAAATATCATTGAGGCAGCGAAAAAGATTGATATAGGTCCGTATGCGGGTTGGACTGAACCGGAACGAATACTCTTTAGCCTGGATCGCGCCTATCGTGAATTTCGCGGCGACTCTTTTGATGCGCCGATTGATGCGACGGCATTGTTTCGTTCAATGTATGAATTGGAAAGGTATTGGAAAGAGGATACGCATCAATAAATCATTCCCCAAAGTTACCGGCGAGTTTTAATGGTATTTAGCCGCAATCAACCTCTCACGCTTAAAACCGTGAATCGCTCTGTAGAAAAAGAAGTAGAAAAACGGTGAGGTAAATTCGTGATAATGCCGCCAGAGGTCAAGCGCCAGGTGTAAGCTGTAGCCGCTAAAAAGCCCGATTAATAAAGGGTTTTTGTAGATGAGCGTCAATAGGCCAAGCAGAAGAAATAATTCAAACGAATGCAGAAAGAGAAATAACCGCAGCAATTTTCTTCGTCGAAAAAACCGCACAATTAACTTTTGAACCTCCGATGGATTCTCCTCTTCGATTAGCGATTTGTTTAATAACGGTGCGCCCTGTTTGATTGACCACCACTGGTCAATGACGTGATCAGCATCTATGAGAAAACCGCCAAGCATCGCGCCCGCGAACGCGGAACTCGACCCCGTTGCTGCAAACAACGCGCCGCCTGCAATCAACGATGACCAGAAATGATGCTTGGCTTTCATAACCTCTCACTGTATACCACTCTTGAGTAACGCTTTTACGCCCGGTTCATTTTCCCCTGAAAAACCATTGTGACATTTTTGAGAGATGCCGCCTGACGGACGAAGGGCCCACGGCAGCTGTTACCAGTCCGTGAGCCTTTCGCCATTTGACGGCTTACGGTTGTTTGTCCAACATGAAGTCGCTATTGTATCCCTCCATCCTCATGTCTTCATAAGCACCTATCCACGTCCCGTAGACGCGTAGTTTTCCGTCTTTGAGCGTCCCTAGCTGACCTGACCAGGTCTGCGTATATTGTTTTTTCTTGTCCGGGCCCAGGTTATTTTTCATGTCACGGTCGAATGTGATTCTTGTGCCAACGACCCTGACCGATACTGGGTCTTTGCCATTCATCGTGGCGGAAAACCGACCCCTTTTATCGGCGCTGATGACAATTGTTCCCGAAAACTGCCAATTGTCTTTACAATTTGAATTATGAAACGTACTCCAGGCACCGACCAAGTTTTCCGTTGTTCCTTCAACCGGCGTCCAGCCTTGGGGCCTGCACGACTTCTCGTTCAATATTTCTTGGGCCTTAGTCGTCAGATTCGGCAGCAGTAAAAACCCCATTATTAAGACACTCAACAACGTGAGCACTCTTCGGGAGAAGATAGATATGGTCATATGGAATCTCCTTTCAAAAGTTGTGATGCCTTACATCACAATGCCATTGCTTGTTCCGTTTTGGCAAAGCCAAACGACGAGCACGCATCCTGTCACCGAAACCTACCGGTTGGTGGTAAGTGGCGAAAACCGGCTCTCTGTGCGCCTCACTGATAAGTGACTGTGTTATTAAAACATTTCATGAGGTTTTTGGTGAAGGCGCCAGTACCTCTGAGGGCTTAGAAACCCAATAGCCTAATTTTAACTTTTCGAGGAGATGGGCAAACATAGCCAACCGTGAAGGAGATTGCCGTCTATTTCAAGCCGCAGGGCAGGGAATCGACTACGCGCACGGTCCACACGACGTTGGCCCCTCCGCCAGCGAGCGGTTCGATGCGAGCGACGTCGTCACCCTACTGCTCGAGTGCCTCCCATCCCATTGGCCACATCCTCCCCTTCACGCATCGCAAGATCACGCCCTATCGACACAAACGAAATACTTTCCATTGAGTAATCCAAGCAGAACCGAAAACCATCCGCAACGCGGATCAATTCTCGCGAACGATAACAAATGAGCCAGGTCGCGCTGCCGGCCGCACTACCCACCCGGAGTTCAGCGTGACGCTCCAGCCGTTGCCCCGCAGGGTGGTGCCTTCGAGCGGCCCGGTAACCGGTACGGACAGTGTAGACCCATCGGTAGAGCGCAAGACGCCGCCGTTGGCCTCGAGGCGGCCCCATTGACCGGATTGGGTGAAATTGTGAAAAAACACAGTACCGGCACCCGGAATGACGACGGAGCCGGTGGTGTCGCTGGTTCCTCTACCCGGGGCAGGCATCGTCAGTACGGGCCCATCCACGAAGCGTCGACGCAACTCGGCGATGCGCACCTGCTGCGCCCGATCGCGTGCCTCCTCCGACATTCGCAGCTTTGCCCCATCGTAGCGCGCCGCTGCCACGGCAAGATCCGTCGTCGGTGGCCTGTGGGTTGCGGAGGCGAGCAAGTCGCCAAGGTCCGAGGTGCCGCGAACTTGTCGACGCCATCCCGGCAGGAGATCGTCCAGCAGCACACCGTAGGCGGGTCCGGAAGCGGCTTCGAAATTTCCGACGAAGGACGTCTGCAATTCGCCTCCTGCGGCTGCTGACGCTGCGGCACGGTGGGCATCGGCGGGCGAATTGGCCCAGGCCGCGATGCCGGTGTAGGAGGCAAGCCCTTCGCGAATCTCGTCGCGCCGTTCGTTGTCCGCCGCGCCGGGAAACCGGCGGCGCCGCTCGCGTCTGAAGGCCAGCGCATCGGCGATCGCCTCGGCCTGGTCGCGCCCGCTTGACTCAACCGCCCGGCGGAGCGCACGCCATTCAAGCTGCATCCAGACGCGTCCTTCGAGAGTATCGAGATGCTCATTTAAGCCATCGTCCGTTATGAGCCCCAGCTCGGGCTGAATGCGATGAAACAACCCGTGAAGCAATACTTGCTGGCGTACATCGGCATCCTTCTCCGGGAGCATGGACCAGGCCCAGGCGAACCACCGCACCCCGCCCCAGGTGACGGGACCGTCCACAAAACCCGGAAACCGGGGCACCGGCCCCTCCGGTTCCGGCTGGCTGGTGGCCCGCGTTCGGGTCGGTTGGTCAAAGATCACCATCGGACCACAGAGCGACACACCCCACAACCGGCCTGCGTCTCGCTCGCAGAGCTTCGTGGCTTCCTCGAAATAGCGCTTGGCGAGCTCTGGTTGGATCTGCGCCTCCGCAGCCGTTGCAGTGCCGAGCAGCAAGAGCAGGAATAGCGAGTTGAGATGGGATCGAGTCTGCATCGACATCTCCTTTCGTCAATAGCCTCCGCCAAACCATCTGCGCGAGCTGGGCGGGCGAGTGAGCCAATTAATCTTTGCGGCAGCGATATCCTGTCTATGACGCATAACGCTGCGGTTGACCGGGCGCGAAAAACCCTGGATGCATGAGAGCCGGTGGGCTCGCGCTCCGGTCCAATCGATTGTTAGGCACTTGTTGGTAGAAGGTACTGCGTGACGTTGACACGCCCAAGGCCTCCTCTTCTGTCGAGCTTGTACTGGCCATCTTCAGCATGAATTCGCACATGCCAATACATACGTCCGTCGCGTTCTGTTGTCCATAGGTCGCTTAACCAATTTTCAATCTGCGATCTAGGGATTGCGAAGATTGTATGTGGCGAACCACAGCCTAGTACCAAGTATGCCTCTTCAAGGTCTTTCAAGAATTCGCGCTGATATGGATGAAAGGCGAACCAAAATGAAGGATGGCCAAGGACATCATGTGTCTTCGACACAACACAGATGATTCCGAATTTGCCGTCCCCGGTTGTATATCCAGACCTAGTTCTACGCACTAGAGGGCGAGCATAGTGATCTTCAACTCTGGCTACACACGCTCCATGAAATGCAACTGGTGCTTCACGCCCCACAACAGACTGCTCCGCGTCCGGCACTAGTTCGACCTCCTCCTCACTACTTTCCTCTGCGGCAGAGAAGACAAGGTCAACAATTTCATCAACGCGCGTATACTCACGTGGCTTGAGTATGTCGCAGATCCTGCGAACGGTTGCTGGGTCATCGAGCCGTTGCCGAAGTGCCATTAGCCGAAGTAGAGCATCTACACTTATTAGACGTACATCCCAGGCGTGCTTGGAACCGCGGATTTGTGCTTCGAGCCCTGGTGTCTCTTCTCTACCTACTACAATGAGAATTGATGAATCATCTTCCGTGAGCGCGCCTGTTCCTATAATCCGCCGCCTGTAATCTGCAATACGCTGAAGATCAATAGTGTAAACATCTGTAGTTTTAACTTCGACGACAACGGCATGACCATCTGGAAAATGCCACAGACCATCGTTTCCGACCTCTGAGGATATTCCTCTATAGCGGCCATCGATAACATCGTAACCGAGCCGCCTGCCAATCTGATTGATGATGTCTTGGAGTGCAAAGCCCGACCCTTGAAAAGATGAAGTTAAACATTCAGTAGCATACCTGGAGAGAAGTTCACCAGGAACTAACCTGAGGAACTCTCGGAATTCTTCGGAAGCCGCACCGCCATCAGTTAGTTGCCCCGCACCAGCAAAGGCAATGATCTGATGCACCTGCTTATCAGCTAATTGATCTGGTGAACGTGTCCAGATTTCTGCAAGACTCATCTTATGCGCTTACCTCCTGTCTTGTGCCTAACTTTGTTTTATACGTCGGTGCATCATACCGGGGAAAATACCCGTTAATTCGCACCTGCGTATAATACGGCGTTTTTCCAAATTCTAAAATAACTCTCTACCTAAAGCACAAAAAAAGCCCGACCTTTCGACCGGGCCCAATGCTCCACTGCGCCAACCACGACGCTTAACCCTGAGCCAATGCCTCTAACCGTCATTGACCGAGGCGGGAGCGAACTTTTGCGCATGTCCACCTTAGTAATCCACATGAAGAGTGTGAATAAAGGTGGACAGGCGTCGTGACATTTTTGCGACGGGAAGAGAACGAATTGCGGCGTATTCTAACGTAGTGTGGCGTTTCTGATGACGGCTGCAACCGCTTAAAACTGTATGGTTTCGCAGTGAGAACGTAAGGCTTGCAAAGCGCGTCCGGGTGACCAGAAATGATGCTTTGCTTTCATAACGACTCAACCCCAATCATATTACAACTCTTTTATGGATTGATACCCAGGCCAGAATAAGGTAATGGGTCAGATTGAAATTAGGAGTATGAAATTATATATCGTTAAAAGAACAGCGGTCTGTTGTCAGTGACAAGATTACCTTCTGATTAGACGGAAAAGGCGGATTGTGATTTATCCGCCCCATCAGATTGTGCTTTATCCGCCTTTTCCGCCTCATCCGGGGATAACTTTTTACTTGTCCAGAGATCACTGTTTACTTGTCGTTGAACGGGACTTTACTTATTTAGCGCCAATCGAATACCAACCTATTTCTTCCTGCCCTGCTACTCAGAATAAGCTCTATATCAGACACCGGGGACTTCAATATCAAGGCAGCAAGGTTTGTGACGAGAACGAATAATTGCTAGGCTACCATCGCTATATCAAACTACTTTGACGAGGTGCATTATGTTGACACAGGCTGAA
>JBIOWC010000038.1:0-8733 GCA_044868105.1 Blastocatellia bacterium | reverse complement strand
TTTTGAAGGATGCCGTTAAAAAGGGAGATACTGGTTTAGACGCGATAGCCAAACGACTGGGAACCACTACCGGTAACCTCTTGGCAAACAATCCGGGATTAACGACTAAGACGGTTTTGAAAATTGGGCAAGAACTTAACTATCAAAAAGCCATCAGTGTTCGTTACATTGCCAGTTGGAAAGATTGGACGACGACGATTAACAATTATAACGGCGGCGGCGACGCGAAGTATCAATCGAAGGTCGAAAGAGCTTATCAAATTATTATTAGCCGAACGCCGCAATAATATTCAGGGGCCTAGTCTTCGTTTGCCTACTCTAAGGACAGCCTTATGTCTAACTTCAAAATCACCATCACGGTTTTGCTCGTCTTCTACCTAATGGGGTCGTGCGCCAATGTTGAATCTCCGGCCTCGTCAAACGTTTCTGCAGCGAAGACGACAAGCGCGGCAAACTTAAATTCGACGACGGCCAGCGCCGCCACCCCTGGCGAAACTCGTCAATCGGACGTGGGGTCATCGGAGGGCGACCCATTTCAAAGTCCGCGTCAATCCAGGCCGCGTCGTCGAACGATTCATTACCCTGAAGATTGTCAATCATCGGTTGTTGAGGGGGCGAAAAATTGGCGATTACAAACGGCGTGTGCCGCCGCTCTGGATGCCGTGCTGCCTGATTTGCCGACAAGTTCCGAGGGGATAATTGCCGATTCCCAAGCGGCAAAACTTGATTGCGATTACAGCGAACAACGTGACGCACAGAAACGTTTCTCGCTCGCCGATTACGGCGCGACCTTTTATCCATTGTCACCGAACAAATATTTAGTCGAGATTCGTTGTCTTGCTGGCGCCTACAATGTCGTCAATACATATGTCCTTTACGACGAATCGGCGCTGCCCGCGCATGCGCAGGTCGTCGAATTTCCGAGTTTAAAATTCGTCGTCGAAGGCGAAACCGAAACCGTTAAAAGGTTTGAAAAAACAACGGTCAAAACCGTTGGTGCTGTACAGTTCAACCCGTTGACCAAACGGTTGATTGTTTTTGTTAAAGCGCGAGGTATCGGTGATGCCGGACATTATGCTCGCTATCGGTTCGTCAACGACCGCCCGCAACTTGAAGAGTTCCGGGCAAAATTTGATTGGAACGGTCGCGGCTATGGAACCGATGAAATACTCAAACGACCACCGAAGACCTGGAAACGCTACTATCCGAATTTCTAAGCGGCCTCATTCCTCTGCATCATCCGGCAGGTCAATCTAAATCAGCCGCAAAAAAAGCCCGGTACTTATCCAGGATTGAAGTCGCCGCGGCGCACTTTCTACCAGAAAGCGGGAAACCGGTTGCCTGACCTCAGCCGTAGAGAGTTATCTTTTTTCAGCTTTCATCTCAATGATGAGGTCTGAGCATTGGCTTGTTTGCCAGGCTCCAATTTGGCCAGCTCTGTTTCGATATGACTGAGTGACCGCTTCAACAACGCGACGTATCGCGCATTGTTTGCGCCTTCGATTTCACGAACCAGACGGGCGCGCTCGAGTTGCAAGCTCGCTTTCCGTTTTTGTTGCTCCACCTCAAGCGAAGTTAAATTCTCTTTCAATCGGGCTTCCTGCTTCGCCTCTGCCGCGCTTATCTGATCTTCGATATTTTTGCTTTCCCAACCTCTTGCCATACCTACATTATAAGACAAAAAATGAACCGGAGAAAAATATCGAACGACCATCAAGCTTGATTTCGAATTTGCCTAGGAACTTGATTGGTCAAAAGCAGTAGAGGTATGATGCCGTCGTTTTAGTCTTCAACAACATTGGTAACGAAAATAATCCGGTGGAAATTCCTGCAAGCCTGTTGGCTTGCTTTGATCAAATCCGTAATAAAGGAGAGAAGAGAAATGAGAATCAGTCGCATTGTCGCCGGAGCCGTGGCCTTCCTACTGACCGCAAATTTAAGCTTCGCGCAAGGGAACCCGCAACGCGGTGGGCGACCTGAACAACCAACCCCGCCGACCCAACAAGCAGAGCAGGGGCCACGCCGCTTACCTCCGCCGGAAGAAAAATCTTCTGTCACGCGCCACAGCGCGCGCATCGGCGGACAGCAAATCAACTATACGGCGACCGCCGCCACTTACAATGTGAAGGGCGATGACGGCACGCCAAAAGCGACATTCTTTTTCGTCGCCTATACCAAAGAAGATGTGCCGGATGCGTCCAAGCGTCCGGTATCATTTGTTTACAATGGCGGTCCCGGTTCAGCATCGTCGTATACGCACATGGGTCTTGGTCCCAAACGTATAATGTTGACCGATGACGGATTCGGCATGCCCGCGCCTTATTCGGTAATTGAAAACGGCGATTCGTTTCTTGACGCTACGGATTTGGTTTTTGTGGATGCGGTTTCAACGGGCTATAGCCGACCCGCTCCCGGTGAAAACCCTGCGCAGTTTTATGGCGTCGAACAAGATGCCACTATTTTTGCTGACTTCATCTATCAATATTTGACCCGCAATGAACGTTGGGCGTCGCCAAAATTTTTGATTGGCGAAAGCTACGGCACAACGCGCTCTGCACAACTTTCTTTCACCTTGCAACGCCGCCATCAAATTTATCTGAATGGCATTGTGTTGGTGTCTGCAGTCGGGTTCGGCAATTGGGGTGCCGATGACCGGACGATTTTCTTTCTTCCGACCTTGATTGTTTCTGCCTGGTATCACAAAGCACTGTCGCCCGATTTACAAAAACTGAGCGTCGCAGAACTTGCGCAACAAGCCCGTCAATTTGCGCACGGCGAATATGCCGCCGCACTTGAAAAGGGCGACGAAATCCCTGCGGCGGAGTATCAAAAGGTGGTTAAAGATTTGGCGCGCTTTACAGGACTATCGCCGAAATACATCGAACAAACCAATTTGAGAATCAGTCCGCAACGCTGGTTCAAAGAACTGCTGCGCGACAAACGCCAGACGCTGGGGCGCATTGATGCGCGCTTTTTAGGCATGGATGCCGATGCCGCAGGGGAGCGTTATGAATACGACGCCAGCCTTGCATCCTATGATGGCTCATACGTTGCGATGTTTCAGGATTATGTGCGCCGCGATTTGAAGTGGAATACCGATATGTATTACACCTTGAGCGCCCGAGTGCAACCCTGGGATCAAGGGCAACCGGGCGGACCGGCTGAGGCTTTACGGTCGGCCTTGACCCAACAAGGTAGTTTAAAACTGTTGGTCGTCTGTGGGTATTATGATGTAGCAACGCCATTCAATGGAATTGAACACACGGTTTCGCATATGAGCCTTGAACCGGCCATTCGTAAAAATGTCAGCTTCACTTATTATGAAGCCGGACACATGATGTACATTGAGAAAAAATCACGCGAAAAACTGCATAAAGATGTGACGGCTTTCATCACTGGCGCAGCTAAAACCGAAGTCGTCAGCAAGCAATAACGAGGTCTTTACCAACAAACGAAACTTGAATGAAATGAGGGGAGGGCAGCCATTTGTTTACTGCCCTTCTGCCCATTAAATCAAAGAGATTCACCCTGCCCGGCCGAACCAGATTAACCCATGCGAATAAAAATCACTGTACAAATAATTTGCCTTTCCCTTTTGACCTTCGCCAACGCGATTGCCGCACAAGCGCCACAACAGCAACCGCCGTCGCGCGCTGACATTTTGCGCGGCGCGTATAGCGAGTGGCGAGCCAATAACGATTTGCTCTCCTATGACCTGGACATTCGCGTTGACCCTGAAAAGAGATTTCTGAGCGGCAAAAATACCATACGATTCAAGATGCTCAAGGATGACACGCGCATTCAACTCGACCTCTTTGCCAACCTCAAGGTAGACAAAATTCTGTATGGCGATAGCGAACTCAAATACACGCGAGAACTCGGCACGGTCTTTGTAGATTTTCCCGCGCCGCTCAAGAAAAACTCTGTGCAGTCTATAGATTTTTATTATTCAGGTTCACCACAAGAGACCGGGCGATTCGGCGGTATCAGTTTTGGCAAAGACCCCGCCGGTCGGCCTTGGATAAACACCGCCTGTCAGGGGATCGGCGCAAGCATCTGGTGGCCCAACAAAGACCAACAGCGCGACGAAGTGGAAAATATGCGCATGCGCGTTGCCGTACCCAACAACCTGACGGATGTTTCTAACGGACGCTTCGTCGGTAAAACCGAACTCGGCGATGGCTACACGCGTTATGAATGGGCAATCAACTATCCGATTAATAATTATTGTGTGTCGCTCAATATCGGCACCTATGAACACTTCAGCGATAAACTTGGCGACCTGACGATGGATTTTTATTGTCTGCCTGAAAATCTGGAAAAAGCCAAACGACAATTTGCTCAGGCCAAGCCGATGATAGATGCCTTTCAAAAATATTTCGGCGATTATCCGTTTAAGAAAGATGGTTACAAACTGATTGAGGTTCCATACTCCGGAATGGAGCATCAGAGCGCCGTCACCTATGGCAACCACTTTGCCAATGGTTATCTTGAACGCGATTGGACAGGCGTTGGAGTCAGTCTCAAATTCGACTTCATCATTATTCACGAAAGCGCGCACGAGTGGTTTGGCAACAGCATCACCGCAAGCGACACCTGTGATGAGTGGATTCACGAAGGCTGGGCGACCTATGCGGAATGTGTTTATGTTGAAGCCTTGTTTGGATACGACGACGCCCTCAAATACACCAATGGCTATAAGACGAAAGTCAGAAACCGCCAGCCGATTATTACGGCCTGTGAGAAGAATCAAACGCCACCCCAGGATATGTATTTTAAGGGCGCGCTGTTTCTCAACACCTTGCGCTCAGTTATTGATAACGACAAACGCTGGTGGAAACTGATTCGCGATTACTCATTGCGTTTCAGATACCGCAACATTACGACCGACGATATGGTGAAGTTTTTCAATGAACAGACCGGTAAAAATCTCACACCGCTCTTTGACCATTATTTGCGCCAAACGGCGCTGCCTGTGCTCGAATTAAAATTTCAGGAAAACAACAAGGTCGCTTATCGTTGGAAAGCTGATGTTAAAGCCTTTGCCATGCCTGTGAAGGTTGGGCACAAAACCAATTGGCAGACCATTCAGCCGACCGCCGAGTGGCAGACTTTAGAGACGGCAATCAAGAAGGAAGATTTTGAAGTCGCTACGGATTTATACTTCATCGATGTCAATAAGAATTAGGTTACGATTCAATCGAAAACTTGTGACCTTAGAAGAGCGAATAGATAAACGGCGCAAGCGCTGAAGATTCAGCAAAGACTAAAAAAACGCCCAAAAGGACTAATACAAAAAGCACGGGCAATAGCCACCATTTCTTTCGATAGCGAATGAAATACCAGAGTTCTGTCAGGATAGTAATCTTTGCCATTTCAGTTTGAGAGGCGAGCAGTTTATAACAATCCGGTTTTACCAGGCAATATTAGCCTCATCAATTTGAACTGATATGGGCGCTGAATTGCCAATCAATTCTCGCTTGCAAGGCAAACTGCAAACCGTTGACGCTTGTCCGTAGACTCAGGCGGACGGGACGGATAAAACGGAATCTATTTTGGCGTTCTTTCCGCTTTGCGCCTGGAGCGGGGTCAACAGAGTTACTTCTAGCATGAATTTGCTGTGCTAGGTATATTTGCGCTTCTCGTACACTTCAATCCAAAGGCATCATATGGAAAACCGCGCAGAACCCATTAACGCAACTCCGTTGGCCGCCGACCCGAAGAATGGCCGGAAGATAACCGATGCCACAAGTGAAGAGAAGCCTGGCATTCGACTTTCGAAGAAGAAACAATTTCTCTTCACGCTCTTGATATTTCTAATCTTTCTATGCCTGTTGGAAGGCGCGCTGAGAATATTCAACTTGCCGCCAAAACTGAAGCAGGATGCGGGATTAATGTATAAAGCGAATACTGCAGCAGGCTTCAAATACACACCAGGTTGGAGCGGGTATTTTGCAGGCGCAAATGTGCACATCAACACGGCCGGGTTTCGTGGCCAAGAATTTTCACCTGCTAAATCCTCAGGCACAGTCCGAATTCTGGGCCTCGGTGATTCGTTTACCTTCGGGATGGCGGTGGGCGATGATGAGACATACCTCGCGCAACTGGAAGAGCTGCTTAATCAAGATGGGCGCGCCAAATTTGAAACCATTAATACAGGACACCAGAACCTCAACACTCGCCTGGAATATGATTTTCTGAAAGAACGCAACCTGATGAATCTGGCCCCGGATGTTGTAGTACTGGGCTTCACAATGCAGAACGATACGAATATTGGCAGCGGCGAATACCTCATCGCTTCAGCTAATGAGCCATTTCGAGCTAGCCGGTATGGCAAGGTTTTGAAAAAGGAATTGTCGAAAATCAGCCCGATTTTGAAAGTCTCCAACTCGTCAAGTTTTCAACGGCTGGCTGAATCCGTCAGATTGTTGCAAATTCTCGATTCCAGCATCAACTGGGCGTATGAAGATACAATTACCGAGGTTTCCTATAAAATAATTCTGGAGCAATACAGAGACGGTTCCAAGTCCTGGGAGAATTGCCGGAATTCATTGCTTGGCATCTATGACATTTGCAATAAGCATAATGTTCCCCTGGTCGTTGTGTTGTTCCCTATCTTTACCAAAAAGACCAATCAGTCATTTAAGGATTACCCTCAGGAGGCCAAAGACCTTCAGGAAAAAGTTATAGATGTATTTGCAGACCTGAGCCGGGTCAAGGTTGTGTCAATTTATGATGACCTTGTGGAAAGCGCTTTGACTACCCGGGAATTGAGGGTACCCATTGATGGACATCCAAACCGCTTATGGCATGAAATAACCGCAAAACGCTTATACACAACCTTGAAAGAGCTTGGATTTTAACCGCAAAGCGGATTTCTCTTAGATTGCCGGTCAGCTAGCCGGGCTTAGGAGCCTGGTATCGGGAAACCGAAAAGAGGATGATGAAACGGCACCATTTACTTAAACTGAATTAAATGAGATGAGGGACACGCCCCGGACTGCACATCTGGGGCGTGTCTCAAACTTACCTTTAGGGATTAATCCGGTCTCCCTTCCAGAATACTGCCCAGGTGCCATTCGCCCCTCCATCGCCACCTTTGACATCGGCAGCCTGGGCTTGGGTGACGGGCAAATCTACGATCACAGAGGGATGGTTGTTTAGCTTCGTGTTTTCTTGCTGATTCATTGATTCATTCTCCTAAGGTAGTAGAAGTGTTTAGTGTAATCGTGCCCGTGTAAGTCTGGGCGCTACGGTTGCCGCCTTTAATCACTTCAGCGTTCTCCGCACTCAAGTCTTCAATGACGAGGGCTTGGTCATTTGTTTCATGATTATTTTTTGTTTTCATAAAATTCAACTCCTTCAATTGAAAGTTTAATCCTTATCTTTGGTCAATTCTGTCCAGACCCCAAGGAGGATTTGAGTAGCCGGTACCGCCTTTTACCTCTTCTTCTCGGTCTTGGTTGACCGCTAGATCTTCGATCAGGGTTGGTTGGTTGTCTTTTTGTCCGATGTCTTGACTGTTCATCTTTATGGTCTCCTTTTTGTAATTATCTTGTGACTGCTTGAGCGCCCAATTTGCGCTCAAATATTCAGGCGTAAATCGGCGGCGTAAACTATCATTTGTTAAATTTTTTTACTAAGAAGATGGAGCACCAATAGCCAGACAAGTTGCACAATAGGTAAATTTAAAGCGGACGCCCACAGGGGTGACTCGCAGCACCCCCGAACGCTCAGAGGGCAAATAAAGGCGATTAAGATATCAAATTTTCAATTGCAGGAGTGGGGGAGCAGACAACATTACTAACAGGGTTGATGAAGCAGCCTTGCGCGCCTGCTTGCATCGCTTTTTTAAGTTCAAAGGCCTGCGAGTCTCCAAGGTAAAAGAGAATCGGTGTCTGCTCATCAACCAGACGAATAGCCCGACAAAGGTCAAGGCCTGTCCCATCATTGAAAAGCCGGTCAATGATGAACATATCGAAAGGCTCTTCACCGACTATTTTCATCCCATTGCTGATGCAATGGGCGATGACGGTCTCATACCCCCATTCTTTAAACATCAGGGTGATGGGTTCAGAGGTATTAGGGTCATTATTAACAAAAAGGATTCGACCTTTTGACTCTTGAGAAATCTTCATGGGAGGCCTCTTGCTTTCTCGCCGTATCAGGGTTGGATAAAACCTAATGGAAATATATTGACGTGGCGGTGTCAAACCAGGCAGGCGATAACAGGAACTTGGCGAACCGCAGGTCTTTTAATTGGATTTGGTTTTCTTTGGACATCAACCGGCACATTTTTCGACACGGTCAACAACCCGGCAATGGTTTGCATAATCGTGTAAATGCCTTTGGGTTTAATGAGGTAAGCCTGTGCCCCGGCTGCCAGTCCAGCTGCGATGTCAACCTGGTAGGCGGCACTCGAATAGAAGACAATTGGGGTGAGTGGATCAATGGCGCGAATCTGCAAGCAGAGTTCTATCCCACTGCCATCGGCAAAGCGGCTGTCGAGAATATACAAGTCAAACTGCTCTCGCTTGGTTAAACTCAAGCCATCGGCTATCGAGGCTGCGGTACTCACTGTGTAGCCTGCATTTTTCAACAATAAGGCAAGCATCTGACGCGAATCTTCGTGATCCTCGACGTAGAGAATCCGCTTGTTTGGCACGCCTTCAGAACCTATGGTCTTCATCTTACCCTCCAGGTTTTAATACTTTATTCATCTTTTTTCCAAGT
>JBIOWC010000037.1:0-2351 GCA_044868105.1 Blastocatellia bacterium | reverse complement strand
TCCGGTCGCTCTTTTTCATAAGCGGTGATGCGGCGCCTGATTAGGTTCTTTGAAAGCCGGTTTTTAGGTTAAACGGATTGAGTCGTCAGGCGGTGGCACGGCACTTGTAACTTGATCGGCTGGGTATATGTTGAATAGAGGGCTATACGAAGCCTTTAGTCGGTTGAACATCGCGCAGAAAATTATGAAACGATTATCGAAAACTGCTCGTAGTAGGCTTTGATTCAAAATCAATTTGTATCAAAATGATGCCGGTCAAATAGAAAGAGCGAGTGGCCGAGCTTGTTAAAAAAGTATCGAGAGGATTCTTATGGATTTTATGTCAGGTCGAATTCGCAAATCATTAAGCAGTTTGATAGTGATTGCATTCATCGCGTCTTTATCAATTCCAACCTTTGCACAAGAAGGTGTGATCGCGCTGGAACAACGAGTCGCGGTTACACAAAAAAGCAAGTCCCGAACGGTCGCGGCAAAGAAAAATGGCGCTAAAAGCGTGAAGCCAACCGATAGCGAAAAGAGTACGAAAAAAGAGGAACCGACGGCAAATCTTGAGGCTAAACCGGCGACCGAAGAGGTGACGACAAGCACAACGGTAGCCACCACCGAAGCTCAGAACACGAAGCCTGAACAGAATCCGATTACTCAACCGCTGGCGCTTTCACCGGAAATCGGCACTCAGCGCGTCGGTGTTCGAGAAGACTTAAAACAGGTTCTCGCTTTGCAAGAAGCCATTGCCATGGCGCTGCAAAACAATCTCGATATTGAGCAAAATCGTCAAACCGTAAAAATTTCTCAATATAATTTATTCTCCTCGCAAGGCGTGTACGACATTACTTCTGGTTCAAGTATTAACTATCGCAGCCAAACCTTTCCGGTCACCAGCATTTTTCAGGGTGGTAATGAGAGTTCATCACTAACCTCAAAAGCCCTGACTTATAATTTCACGACCGAGAAATTCCTTGAAAAGGGCGGCGGGTTCTATCAAGTAGATTTCAACAATAATCGCACCACCACGAGTTCAACCGCTTCAACGCTGACGACGCAGTACAATCCTCAACTGACCTTCACCTTCACGCAACCGTTGATGCGCAACTTTAAAATTGATGCCAACCGACGATTGATTCAACTAAATAAAAAACAGCTTGACCTTTCCGACAGTCAATTTCGTCAACAGGTTATTCAAATTATCAATAATGTTCAGCGGGCTTACTGGGATCTGGTCTTTGCCCGAGAAAATGAAAAAATTGCCCGCGAAACCGTTGAACTGACGCGTACCCAACTGAGCAATAACCAGAAGCAGGTCGAAGCCGGAACCCTTGCGCCGATTGAACTCCGGTCAACCGAGGCGGCGCTTGAATCGCGCAAAGGTGATGTTATTCTTGCTATGCAGGCCATCACCACGGCAGAAAACACCTTAAAAGGTTTACTCATGAAAAACCCACAGGATCAGATGTGGGATGCGCAAATTATTCCAACTGATTCTCCGAGCCTTAATTCGGTAGCCTTTAATCTTCAGGAATCTCAAACCCTGGCGATAAAGAATCGCCCGGAACTTGAACAACTCAAACTTCTGGCACAACAAAAAGAGATTGACCTCAAATACTATAACAATCAGCTCAAACCGCAGGTTGATTTGGTTGGTTCTTACGGCAACACCGGGGTTGCCGGTAATCCGTCAACCGTTGTACGCAGCGCCGGCGGCATTGACCCCTTTACGCTTGATTTAATCAATAGCCTCAATCAAGCCCGCGGCAGTTTGAACCTTTCGCCATTTCCAATTCCGGTTGCCCCGGCGCCCACGGTGTTGGGCGATTCCGTTCCCGACCGGTTTCGAGGGGGATATTTCAAAGCATTAAGCAACTTGTTCAGCCAGGACTTTAGAACCTATCAAGTGGGCGTTACCATCAGTTTCCCCTGGCGCAATCGCACCGTTGAAGGAAATATCGGTCGGGTGTTGGCCGAGAGCGCCCAGCTTGATGCGCGGCAACGCCAAACCGTGCAAAACATCCAAATCGAAGTTCGTAATGCGCTGCAAGCGGTAGAATCGGCGAGACTGCAATTTGAAGCGCAGCGCGCCAATCGAATCGCTGCCGAAGCTCAACTCAAAGGCGAAGAGGAGCGCTTCCGGGCCGGTCTGCAAACCAACTTCTTTGTCTTACAACGGCAGACCGATTTGTCAGTCGCCAAAGGCAATGAGATTCGCGCCCTGACCGACTACAATAAAGCGCTCGCGGATTTGCAACGGGTGACCGGAATATCATTGGTTTCGAACAATGTCCAGGTGACCGCGATTGAACCGTTTAGAAAATAATTCGGATTACTATCGAGAAACAACAAGGGCGGCTTCAGTT
>JBIOWC010000036.1:0-3910 GCA_044868105.1 Blastocatellia bacterium | reverse complement strand
GACTGAATAGGAGAAACACTATGTTTTTAGCTAAGAGAACAATAATCATTGCCCTCGTGTTGATGTTGTCGGCCTCCCTCATTGCCGCTGGCGGGCAATCACCACAACCGGCGCAAGCGACCACCACTGTGCGACCCGCGAAGCCCAGGGTTGCGCCTGTGAAAACCAATGCCAGGCCCTCTGTCGCCACCACCGTTGCTCCGGAGCAGGTGCCCGCAAGCACAAACGTACCGGCGCAAACCGTTCCGACGAATGCTGCTGCACCGACGATTGCCACGCCGCAGGCGGTTGCGCCCGCTATCAGCATCGCTTCACCCAACGTGCAGCAACCCACACCGCAACCCTCTGTGACCACAGCGCAAGCGCCAGTCGCGAGAGATGGGGACACCTTTGTCAATGAAAAGAATTTCAAAGGGAAAGTTTTTGAAGTGAAACATCGCGAGCCGGGAACCCTTGTCCGGGCAATTCAACTGCTCGGGAGTGGCTTCAAAGGCGCACGGTTCGATTATAGCGAGGATTTCAAGATCATTACCGTCCGTGACTTTCCCGAAAATATCGCGGCCATCGAAGAAGCCATTAAGCGATTGGATACGCCGCAACCGCCGCGCCCCGATATTGAGTTCCGTCTCCAGGTATTAATCGCTTCCAATACCGCAATGCAAGATGGAGTCGGCGCTTATCCGCAGGATTTAAAACCGCTGCTTGACCAATTGCTGGCGACCCTGAAATACACCAACTATGCCTTGATGTTTTCCGCCAATCACCGAACTAAAGAAGGCGGACAAGGCGTCAACAGCAACGGCATTGTCGAGCCGAAATTATTTAGTGTCGCGATTCCTCAGGGCAATCATATTTTTTATGATTACATGTTCAATGGCATCAACCTGGATACCACTACTTCAGCGGGAACCACCGTGCAAATAGGCAACTTCGTTTTCCAATTGCGCATTCCGTTGATCATCGGTGGACCGAACTCCCAGATTCAATATCAAAATGTCGGGTTCCGTTCGCCGGTCAGTTTGCGCGAAGGCGAAAAGGTTGTCGTCGGCACCACCACAATGGGCGATAAGGGGTTGATTGTCGTGCTTTCGGCAAAGGTGAATAAATAGTTTTCAGGTCGGATTTGCAACCGTAACCAAAGACCGGAGCCAGATGATGATTCTCTCCGGTCTTTCGACATTAACCGCTTGGTGAGGAGGAGAGATGAGCAGATTTGTTTTACTTCTGTTGTTAATAGGACTATGCAGCGCGGCGACGTTTGCAGTCGGGCAAGACGGAGAATACCTCGGCAAACTCAACCCTGAACTTATCGAAGAGAGTTCATTCACCGGAATGAGATTAAAGAAGGCGACCCCCGAACAGATTGCGACCTTGCCTGTGCCGGTTGCCAAAGACGAGCAGGTCTTCAGCGGGCGACTTTTTGAGTATCCAAGAATCGGTTATGCCGGGGTGAGTGTGGCATTGATCGAGAATAAAACCGGTTTACCATCTCTGTTCGTTGATTTGGACGAGAACGGAAAGTTTACCGAATCGGAACGCTTTACGCTGACGCTGGTGAAAGGCGGAAGCGTTGATACAGGGCAGGCACTGGTTAAACTTCCTTTGAAAAAAGGCGACTTTAAATTCTATCCGGTCAAATTTTCTTATCCCGTAGGGCAATCTTCGATGGATGAGATGCGCTTATTGAGTATGACCTATAGCGCGTTTGCGCAAGGGTTGGTTGATATTCAAGGTCGCAAAACCCTGGTGCAGTATCAGGTCACTTTCCCGTCCGGAGAACTCAATCCAGCAAAAGGCTATCTCGGTGTAGACAGCAATGGTGACGGCAAGATTGATTCCAGCTTTGTGTCCTATGAAACAACCTATGTTAAAGATGAAACGGTGGTCTTTCGCGTCGGCAAGGATTATGTCTCAACCAAATCGGTTGATGGGGCGACAGGAAAGATCGTTTTGAAAGCCCATCCGGCTGCCGATTACAAGCGCATTGAACTGGAAATCGGCAGCGACCTGGCCGATTTTAAGTTCACAGATTTTGATGGCAAAGAAGGGAAGTTGTCGGATTATCACGGCAAGTATGTATTGCTTGAATTCTGGGGCAGTTGGTGCGGGCCTTGTGTGGGCGAAATCCCGAACTTCAAAGAAGCGTATGCCAAATACCGGTCGCGGGGTTTTGAAATATTGGGAATGGACGAAGACGAAAACCTTGAGCCGGTGAAAAAATTATTAACCGAAAAAGGGATTACCTGGGTGAATGCCACCCCTCCAAGTATCAAGGAATTGGTTCATGAGCGATTCCGCATCATTGCTTTTCCGACAACCATTCTGCTTGACCCGAAAGGGAAAATCGTCAGTTTGGGCAGGAAAAATCAATTGCCCTTGAGAGGGAAAGAGTTGCTTGAAACTTTAGAGAAACTGTTGCCCGCCGCGCAAAAATAAACCCTGATACTGAGAAAAAGACCGGCCGATGAAGCGCAGGCTCTCGCCGGTCTTTTTATTTATCGCCTCCTTCACATCTCGCTATCAATCCATTATCATTACGCCGCCTTTCGAGCGCTTTGCTCAATCTCTTTTTCAACAAACGCACGCTATGAACGAACCCACAACGTACGCCGTCGAAATGCGCCACATCACCAAACGATTTGCTTCTGTGGTCGCCAATAGCGATGTCAGTCTGGCGATTCCTGCCGCATCTATTCACGCGATTATCGGCGAAAACGGCGCTGGTAAATCAACCATCATGAACATTCTCTACGGCTTTTATACCGCCGATGAAGGGGAGATTTTGATTGATGGCGAGCCGCAACACGTTCGCAATCCGCATGATGCTATTGCCCTCGGACTCGGCATGGTGCATCAACACTTTATGCTCGTTGACCCGTTGACGGTGACGGAAAACATCATTCTCGGAGCTGAACCGACACGCGGCGTGGCCATTGATTACAAGAAGGCGCGCGAGCGGGTGCGCGAAATTTCTGAACAGTATGGTTTGAAGATTAACCCGGATGCGCTGGTTGAATCGCTATCTGTCGGACAACAACAGCGGGTCGAGATTTTGAAGACCCTTTATCGTGGCGCCAGGATTTTGATATTGGATGAACCGACGGCGGTGCTGACACCGCAAGAAGTCAACGAGATGTTTGCCATCCTTCGCGGACTCAAAGAACAAGGCAAAACCATCATCATCATTACGCACAAACTCGCCGAAGTTCTGGCGCTTTCGGATAACGTCACGGTGATGCGCCAGGGAAAGGTGGTTGGCAATTTGCCAACTCAGGAAGCCACGGCTGAACGCCTGGCCAGTTTGATGGTCGGGCGCGATGTACTGCTCAGAGTTGAAAAAGAGGACGCCAAGCCGAGCGACACGGTGCTGGAAGTCAAAAATCTGTCGCTCGTAAGCAAAGATGGCAGCGAAGCGCTCAAGGACGTTTCGTTTCAGGTGCGCAGCGGCGAAATCCTCGGTATTGCCGGCGTTGAAGGTAACGGGCAGAGCGAATTGATTGAAGTATTATGGGGATTGCAACATGCCACTTCAGGAGACACTTTATTTCAAGATAAAAGCATCTCCAAACTCAACGCCAAAGAGCGCAAACAGCTTGGCATTGCCCACATTCCTGAAGACCGGCACCGGCGCGGCTTGCTGCTTACCTTCGATTTGGCAAGCAATTTAATTTTAGGGGTTCACGCCACCGCGCCGATTTGCGGCGCCATCCTGCTCAATCAGAAATATATTGATGACCGGGCCGCACGCCTGGTGAAAGAGTATGATGTGCGTCCACCCGATATTTCGCTTTCGGCAAAATCGCTTTCTGGCGGCAACCAGCAAAAGCTCATCGTTGCCAGAGAACTCGACATCAATCCGAAATTAATTTTAATTTCGCAACCCACACGCGGCGTTGACATCGGCGCAATT
>JBIOWC010000035.1:0-5611 GCA_044868105.1 Blastocatellia bacterium | reverse complement strand
GTCTAAAAAAACCGGGCTTATGGGTTCGCTTCCAGTTCGCATCGCGCTCTATTTACCGGCGGCGGCGCTGATGGCCTTCAACCTGTTTTACGCTTATAAACCGACAGTCTTTCCAAGCGGCGCCCTCGTCCCGGTGCGCGCCGCCATCAACTGGGTCGAGATTCTCCATTATCCGCTCTTCTTCTTGCTCGGCAGCGCGCTGTTGATTCGCGCCTTTGTTACCGCCGAAAAAGTTTTGCTCAAACAGCAACTCAAATGGATTGTCTGGAGTCTGGCGCTGTCGGTCATCCCGTTTATTGCCTTCTTTGGCGTTCCGTTTTTGTTGAATTGGGAAATCACCCCGCTGATGAGCCTGCTCGGTTGCGGACTGCTTATCCTGATTCCGGTTTCGTTCGGTTATTCAATCGTGCGGTACCGCTTAATGGATGTGGACGTCATTATGCGGCGCAGTTTCGTACACGTCTTAGCAACCGTGGTTATCGGCGCGCTCTATATGGCGGTGTTGTTGGGAGTCAGCGATTTTGTGAAATTCGTCTGGCCCACCGCTGATTTGTATTCCTGGCGGGCGCGCGCCATTATCGTCGCCGGGATGCTTCTGGTGATGATGCTCTTTGCGCCGATAAAGAACAAATTGCAATATTGGGCCGACCGTTGGTTTTATGGCGAGAGTTATAGTTTGCGAACCGGGCTCCAAGAATTCGGTAGAACCTTGGCGCGCACAACGGCGCTTCACCAACTGCTCGATTCATTGGTGCGCCGACTTTCTTCCATGCTGTCGGTGCGGAAGATTGCCATCTTTATCGAAGATGAAAATTCACCATCAGGTTTTCGTCTGGCCCATGCTTCCGAAGTTGATGCCAATCTGAGCTTGCCGGCTGATATGAAGAGTATCATACGGGTTCGCTCCATCGGGCGCGGATTCATTTCCGCCAACGATCTGGTCAAAGAAGAAAACTGGCTCTTTGATGCGCTGTTAGGTGCAACCACAGGTTCGCTCGTTGACCGCAGTCTGGATGGGCAAGCGGTGGAGCTTACGCTTGGCGATGTGCAGCGCAAACTCACCGATGAACTCTATTACTTCGTGCCCTGCGTCGTCCGTGACCGTATGGTCGCGATTGTAGGCGTCGGCCGAACGACTTCCGGTGCCCTGCTGACCAGCGAAGATACCGATTTGCTCAGAGCCCTGTCGGGCTACGTTGCGGTCGCCATTGATAACAGCCTGCTCTATCGGTCAGAGCTTGAAAAAGCCGAACAGTTGGCGCGCCTCAAAGAGTTTTCAGAAAACATCGTCGAAAGCGTCAATGTCGGCATTCTGGTGGTTGATGTCGAAGGACGCATCACCACCTGGAACAGCGCCCTTGAAGAGATCACCGGGGTTTCGCGCGAGCGCGCCTTGCAAAGCAAGATTAATGAAGTGCTCGACAAAGATTTAATCGGAACCATTCACAATGCGGCGGGGCAGGAAGGTTGGGATTTGCGGGAAACCCGGCATATCTACAAATACAACGCCACCACGGAAGATGGTCGTCCGCTCACCTTGAACATTTCGCTGGCGCCGTTTGAAGCGGCGCCCGGAATCGTTACCGGAACCTTGATTGTGTTGGAAAATATCACCGACCGCGCACAACTTGAACAACAGCTTCTGCAAAACGACAAGCTCTCTTCCATCGGACTACTTGCAGCAGGCGTGGCGCACGAAGTCAATACGCCGCTTACCGGCATCTCGTCTTATGCGCAGATGTTGTTGCAGCAAATCCCGGAAAGCGACCCGAAATATAAAGTGCTCGAAAAGATTCACCTGCAAACCCAGCGAGCCTCAGGCATCGTCAATAACCTGCTGAATTTTTCGCGCACCGGCGATTCGCAATTCCGCGAAGTTGAAGTTAACAAAGTTCTCGACGACACCTTGCAACTACTTGAGCATCAACTCCGCAACAGCAAAGTGGAAATCCTGCGCAACTTCGGCCATGATCTGATTCCGGCTTATGGCAGCGCCTCCAAATTGCAACAAGTCTTTATGAACCTCATACTCAATGCGCGTGATGCGATGCCCAATGGTGGGCGTTTAATGATTCACACGCGTATGGTTGATACTTCGCTGGTTATCGATTTCCGCGACACCGGCATCGGCATTGCGCCCGAAAATATTGCGCGCATCTATGATCCGTTCTTTACGACGAAAGAGGTCGGTCAAGGTACGGGGCTCGGACTGGCGCTCTCTTACGGCATTATTCAAGAACACGGCGGACGTATATTTGTCGAAAGTCGTTCCGGCGAAGGCACCCACTTTACCATCAAACTGCCATCCGTTTACTCTCGCCAAATGCAGGCGGCAAGCGATTAAATCCAGCCCTACGCAGTCTTCAAGAATTCGATGATCGCCTGTATAGAGCCTGATTTTAGGAGGCTCATGAAAATAGTTTTTGACACCAACGCAAGAAATTTGCTACATTCAAACACTTGCAAAAGCGCTGATTTACGGCACTATTGTGACACTATCAACGAAGGAAATAGATGAGAAATAACACACTGGAAGAGGTCTCACAGACCTATGGTGTGGAGAATTGGGGAGCAGGATATTTCGAAATTAATCGAAAAGGTCATCTTGCTGTCCGACCTGCTGAAGGTGATCCACGAGCTGTAGACATTAAAGAATTGATTGATGACCTCGTGGAGCATCGTAAGCTGCAACCGCCTATCCTTCTCAGATTCCCGCAAATTCTGACCAATCAACTGAGAAAACTCCATCGCGCCTTCAATGATGCGGCCCGCGAATTTGAATACAAGGGCGGGCATTTTCCGGTCTTTCCCATGAAGGTCAACCCGCGACGCGAAGTGGTTGAAGAGTTTTTGAAAGAAAGCAGTCGTTACAATGTCGGCGTCGAAGCAGGTTCAAAAGCCGAACTCTATGCAGCGCTTTCGCTTGAGCAGACCTCGGAATCGCTGCTCATCTGCAATGGTTTCAAAGACGAATCGTTTATCAACCTGGCGATCATGGGAACGCAAATCGGCAAGCGGGTGGTCATTGTTGTTGAAAAGTTGAATGAATTAAAGATGGTCGTGCGACGCGCTCAGGAAACCGGCGTGCGCCCGATGGTTGGCCTGCGCGCCAAACTCTATTCTAAAGGTTCGGGTAAGTGGGCATCTTCGGGCGGAGAATCCGCTAAATTCGGGCTGACGACTTCGGAAATGCTCGAATGCATTCGGGTCCTGCGCGATAACGAAATGCTTGAGACGCTCAAGCTTTTGCACTTTCACATTGGTTCGCAAATCACCGACATCAAGCGCGTCAAGAATGCCATGAAAGAGGCGGCGCGGGTTTATTCAAAGATTCGCCAGATGCGCGTCGAAATTGAATATCTGGACATCGGCGGCGGCATGGGGGTGGATTATGACGGCTCAAAGACGACCTTTGAATCGTCGGTCAATTACACCTCTCAAGAGTTTGCCAATGACGTGGTTTATACCATTAAATCGGTTTGCGAAGACGAAAATGTTCCTGAACCCCATCTGGTCACCGAGAGCGGGCGGTTTATGTCGGCCTATCATTCGATTTTCGTGACCTCTATCCGTGATGAAATCGAAACCTTCGCCGATGACCTGCCGGAAGTCGCCGTTGATGATGATGACCCGCAGGTGATTTTCGAGCTCAAGGAACTCTATGATGACATCAGCCCGAAAAATTACCGCGAATATTATCACGATGCGCTCGACCACAAAGATGAATTGCACACCCAATTCAATCTCGGGTTGATTAGTTTGGAAGACCGCGCCAAGGGTGAAGTTTTGTTCTGGGAAGTGTGCGCCCGCGCCTCAAAATTTGCCCAAGGCACCAAACTTCAAGAAGAAGAATTTGATGAGCTCAAAAAGATACTGGCTTCAAAATACCTGTGCAATTTTTCGCTCTTTCGCTCGGCGCCTGACCATTGGGCCATCGGCCATCTCTTTCCGATTATGCCGATTCATCGGTTGAACGAAGAGCCGACGGATTACGCGACCTTCGTTGATATAACCTGCGATTCCGATGGGCACATAGACAAGTTCGTCGATTTGAAAGATGTGAAAGATGTCCTGGAATTGCATCCGTTTATTACCGGTGAGCCTTACTACATCGCCATTTTTCTGGTTGGCGCTTATCAGGAAGTCATGGGCAGTTTCCACAATCTATTCGGACAACCCAATGAAGCGCATATTGTGATTGACACAGATAATCGTTATCACATCACCAAAACCGTCCAGGGCAATCGCATCAGTGATATGATTGCTTATGCGCGTTATGATAAGAATCAAGTCTTTGAAAATTTTCAACGAATGACCAAAGACCGCGTGGCCAGTGGAAATTTATCGCAAGAGATTGCCGATAAACTGATTGAACAATATAAGCGCGACATCAACCGATACACCTATCTTGAATAGGGAACAGGTGAGAGGTGACAGGTTACAGGAAACTGTTCCGTCGCTTGTCTGTAACCTGTCACCTCTTCCCTGCAACCTAAAACAGAGGTTATTTTTTATGATGATGAGAAGACAAAAAAGTGCGAAGTATTTAACCAACCCGACCAAACCCGTCCAGATAGACCGCGACCGTTCGGTTTCGGGAATCCTGCAAAAGATGGAAGGCGCCGGCTTTCAAGCCCGCGCGCTGGCCGATGCACACAATCTTTGGATTGATATGCTGGCCGATAATTCAACGATTTTTCTGGGGCTTTCAGGCGCCTTAATCGCCTCAGGAATGCGACGTTTAATTTCCTATTTGATAAAAAATCATTATGTTGATGTCGTGGTGGCCAGCGGAACCAACCTATTTCATGATTTACACGAAACCCTGGGGCGTTATCATTTTCAAGCATCTGCCGGAATGACGAATGCGGAACTGAATGAAGCCCAGGTCGGTCGTTTTTATGACACCCTGGCTAGCGAATACGAATACCGCGAAGCCGACGAGTGGGTCGGTAATTTCGCCAACACCGTAGACCATATGCGTCCCTATTCAACCCGCGAATTTCTGCATCTGCTGGGTCGCGAACTTTCGGAAATTGCGACCGAAGATGGAATTTTAACGTCGGCTTACAAATCGAAAGTGCCGGTCTTTTGTCCGGGAATTGCCGATTCGGCCATTGCTGTCGGGATCGCGGCTTCGCGCATCAATCGCAAAAATCCTTTTCAATTTGACATCATTCAAGACATGGTAGATGCGGCACAGATTGTCTCGCGCTCAGTCAATACCGGAGTCGTTTTATTCGGCGGCGGTTCACCGAAAAACTTTATGCAACAGGCAGAAGTCACCGCTTCCATCATTAAACAATCGGTGCGCGGTCATAAATACGGCATTCAAATCGGACTCGATTTGCCGGAGTCGAGCGTTAACGCCGGACGCACCTTTGAAGAAGCTCAGACCTGGGGGCGCGTCGCCAAAGACGCCAAGACGGTGACGGTTTTATGCGACCCGACGATTGCGTTGCCGATACTCGTAACCTCGCTTTCGCAGACCGGAACGAAAGCGCTCAAATCGCGTCGTCGTCCGAATTTCAGTTTCGGTAAAGACCTCGCGGTCAATTTCGGCTAAAGCGAATTCCGTTCACCAGGATTTCTATCATAGCGGGGGGGGGGG
>JBIOWC010000034.1:0-6185 GCA_044868105.1 Blastocatellia bacterium | reverse complement strand
GATTGAACCTGGCGGAAAGGTCACGGACTCTTTTTTATAGGTTCCTTTCAAGCGCACTTCATTGTGACCTTGAAAAGCCCGCGGCGCGCGTTTCACTTCACCGACCATAAAACTTTCAACTTCAGCGGTGAGCGGCGCGGTCAACTCTTCGACCACAACTCCGTGTTGACGGAGTTTTTCAATCGCCGTTTTCATTCCCTCTTCACGTTTGAAGAGGTAAGCTTGCGGCGCGGTGACGCTACGAGTCGCTGCGAATACGCCGTAATCGAGCATCTTCATCGGCGTAACTTTATCTTCCAGCATCGCGGTCATCTCTTTGCCGGAACGCGGATTTTTAACCTTCTGAACTTCACCGACAAGAATCTCGACGGGCTTGGCGAGCGGTTGCATCTGGTATTCAACGCCCAGTTGAAAGGGGGTCTTGTTCTGGGCGCGCCGGATGGTGTCCTCATCCAACTGTTTGGTGAGTTGCAAAATTTCTGCGCCATGGGCGGCGGCGTATTTACAAATCTCTTCGACGAAGCTTTCCGTCACTTCAACGCGACGCTTGAACGAAAGATAGCTATAGGCTTCCGAAAGAATGGTCAAGCGATTGCGCAACCCGACATAGTTTTGCCCGATGCGCGGCGCGTGCGTGAATGCCACCCAGACTTTCTCTTTCCCTTCCTGATTTTTGCCGAAACTCGCCACCTCACGATTGAGCGCATCTTTGGTTGAAAAATTGCCATAATAGTAGGTTCGGAATTTATGCCCGCCGAGCATCGCCTTGGCAATGACCGGCATTAATTTATCGCGATGATAAGCAATGAGTCGCGCATCGGAAGACGGATTGAGCGGAATCGAATAGGTCAGATGATAGCCGTGATACGAGCCGTTCGTGGTATGCAAATCAACCGTCAGATGCGGGTCCCAACGATTCATCAAGCGAACCAAAGATTGCGCCTCTGAAGATTCCAGTTTCATGTAATCGCGGTTAAGGTCCAAACCTTTGGCGTTTTCGCGCCGACCCACGCCGCCTACTGGGCCGTTTTGTTCAGTGCGATTATCGGTGCTGATTTTTTCGTTGCCATCGGCATTATAAATTGGCGCAATCAGCAGGATGGTTTTGGCCAGCAAGTTTCGCAGGTCGGCCGTGAGCACACGGCGCGCAAAGTGTTGCATCGCTTCTTTGCCTTCGACTTCACCCGCATGAATATTGGCAAATATAAAGACCAGAGGTTTGCCTGAAGCCCTGGCTTCGCGCGGCGTGGCAACCGGGGGGTCGGCCAAAATCATGAGCGGCAAGGCGCGCCCTTCCTGTGAAGCGCCGAAGGTTTCAAGTCGCAGCAGGTCGCTCTGTTTTTGCAATTCCGAAATGAATTTAATGACCTCCTCGTAACGACTGGTCTCTTCATAGTTCGTCTGTTCGGCGTGGGATTTCAATGGGTTTTCTTGAGCCAAGGTCATAAGCGTCAGTGGGGTTAAACAAAAAAAGATGAAGACAGATAAGGCATAGCCTAATCGCATGAATGAATTTCTCCTTTATTTATCGGGCAATTTTCACCCTGATGATTTGATAAGAAACGGTTCACTCTCTAATCGGGAAAGCTTTATCTTCGGCTTGGACGGACCAGACGGATGAAAGAGATTTACTTGCTCATTGGCTCTGTCCGCTCTCTCCGTCCAATCCGAAGACCAATTTCAACCCTCGCCAGTGGGTAAATTAATCGTCTGGCGAAAATCATTTGAACAGATGATTTCAATTGTCGTCTTTTGAGGGGTCAATAATCTCCTTCTTTTTCTCTTCAGCTTTATCATCCTTAACGGTTTGCAATAACTCTTTCCACTCGAACCAACCCTGTTTGCCGCGAATCCATTTTTCAAACCAGTTGAATTCGGCGACGGCTTTGACGTATTGATTGCGCGGGTCGGGGATGCCATGCGTATTGCCCGGATAGATCATAAATTCGGTCGGCACGCCGAGTTTCTTCAAAGCCATGTGCAACTCTTCGCTTTGCGGGCGTGGCACGCGCGGGTCGCCGTCAACCACATGGATGAGCGTCGGGGTCTTGGCATTCTTAATGTATTTGAGCGGCGACACATCCCAATACTTGGCAAAATCCTCATACGGCGGTTTGCCGCCGTAATAAAATTCGCGGTTGCGTTGAATGTCGCTCTGGGCGTACATCGAAATCCAGTTAACCGCTCCCGCGCCAGAAGAAATCGCTTTGAATCTATCGGTATGCGTCAAAATCCAGTTCGACCAATGGCCGCCCGCGCTCCAACCCATTGCCCCCATCTTATCGCCGTCAACCATTCCCTGGGCAATCAGATAATCAACGCCGGTCATAATGTCGTCGTACCCTTGACGGAAGTAATCGCCGCCGATTTCCATCTTATGACGTTCGCCATAGTTGGTTGAGCCGCGATAATTTGGGCACAGCACCGCATACCCGGCGCCCGCATAAACCTGCGCACCATAACCGGGATTGAAGCGCAACACATCTGCGCCGGCCGGGCCGCCGTGAATCTGCACAATCAGCGGATAACGTTTGCCTTTTTCATACCCGACGGGTTTCACCAGAACGCCTTCGACCATCTTGCCATCCGAAGATTTCCATTGCACGGCTTCAGTTTCGCCGAGCGCGATTTTACTGACTTGCGGATTCGCATCGGTCACTTTCTTCCAACTGCTGCGACTCGCTGTTTGCGCAAGTGACGGAACCACAAAGAAATCGTTCGGGCTTGTGGAATCAGCATAACTTACCAACAGCGTTTTCGTATCCTCGTCCTGTGCGACAAAGAGCGTCGCATTCTCTTTGGTTATCTGCGTTACTTTGCCGGTGTCTGTAGAGACCGCAAAGAGTTGCGAGGTGGCGCGCCAGCCTTCATTGAAATAAACCGTCTTGCCGTCTTCAGACCAGAAACTCGCCGATACATCGCCGTCAAAACCGTCGCCCAATTTTTTCCACGGCCCGCCGGTCACCGGGCGGATGTAGAGGCGATTGTTGCGGAAATATTCAAAATTGTCGGCGCCCGAATAGGCAATGGTCTTGCTGTCGGGCGAAAAACTGAGCGGGCTTTCGCCAATCTCTTTATTCTCAGTCAGACGTTCAATTTTGCCGGTTGCGACTTCGAGCAAGTAAACATCCGCATAAATATTGGCTTCGGTGACGGTGCGTTGATAACGATCTTTCGGCGTGCCGATAAAGCCCAGCCATTTCGCATCTTTTGAGATGGTTACTGCGCTAACGCTGTAATCTTTACTTGAGGTGAGGCGGGTCTCTTGTTTGGCCTCCAGGTCAAAAGCCCATAGATGAGCGAGCGGCGCGTCTTCGTTACGAATGCGAACCGTGAATTTTTGCTCAACGCGTTCTTTGTTATCTTTGTCTACGCTATCGGGCGAGAGGAAATAGAGGCGACGGCTATCGGGAGAAAATTGCCAGGAAGAAATCGGCGTCGCGTGCTTGGTGAGTTGTTGAGGTTTGGCGGTTTCGATCTCCGCAACCGGCAACACCCAGATTTGTTGATTGTCGTCTTTGCCTGCGGAAAAGGCCAACCACTTGCCATCTTTGCTGAAGGCGAAATTGCCGACGCCGTCTTTGGCTTCGGTAATCTTGCGGGCTTCGCCGCCATCGGGGCGCATCAAATAGAGTTGATTTTGCGAGGCTGCCGATTGGGGCGCTTCACGGTCGGAAGCGAAGACAAAAAATTTGCCATCGCGCGACCAGCGCGGCGACGTTTCATTTTTATCTTTGGTATAGGTCAACTGTCTGGTGGATTCAACGCCGCGGTCAAGCGCGACCAGGTAGATGTCTGTGAAGCGTTTTGCAGCTTTCCAATCCGGCACGCTCAAGGTATACAACCCCCATTTACCATCCGGGCTGATTGCCGGGGCGCTGGCGTTGCGAATCTCTTGCACATCCATAAAGGTCATCGGTCGTTTGCCCTGTTGAGCGAAAACGGAAATCGCGAGTAAGGCGATTAAAAAGAACGCGAGTGAAAAATATTTATTGATAGATTTCAATGGCTTCATGGTTTTTCCTCCTACCAAAACGGGTTTCGATTCCATCAAGATGGATGCGAGTTCGATGATTTGAACATATCGAGTAGTGCAATTTTTGACCGGGTGTTTTATTCCACTGAATTGAATCTGCTTAGTTAAAAGCTGGAGCGCAATCATACGCCTTTGGGTTCAGGGCATTCAAGTAGCGTGTGGCTTCTTGACCGTTCGGGGCAAACTCAATATGGTTTCAAGCGGAAAGGAAAGCTATGAATATACTGGTACTCGGCGCCGGGCGTATGGGCTATGGTGCGGCTTATGATTTGGCTCACAGTCCTGCGGTTCAATCCATCACCGTTGCAGATGTCAATTTTGCACTGGCTCGTTCGATTGCCGAAAAAATTGGCGCGAAAATCACCCCCAGACAAATTGATGTTGCGGATTACAACGCCACCCTTGAACTGATGCGCGGGCACGACGCGGCTATCAGTTGCGTTACTTATTTTTTTAATGAGCAGTTGGCTCGCCTGGCGATTGAAACCGGAGTCAACTTTTGCGATTTAGGCGGCAATAACACGATTGTCGCGCGTGAGCTGGCGCTGCACGAAGCCGCCAAGGCCGCGGGGATAAATATCATTCCCGATTGCGGGCTGGCGCCAGGAATGGTTTCGGTTTTAACGGCGCACGGCGCGGCGCGCTTTGACAGCCTGGATTCAATTCGCATACGCGTCGGCGGTTTGCCGCAACATCCCCAACCCCCGCTGAATTATCAATTGGTCTTTTCAGTAGAAGGATTGATTAACGAATATATTGAACGCGCCCGCGTGATTCGCAATGGCAAAATTGTTGAAGTGGATTCCATGACGGAGATCGAAACCCTGGAATTTTCGCCTTTTCATAAACTGGAGGCGTTTCAAACGTCGGGCGGCACCTCGACCTTGCCCGATACCTTTTTCGGGCAGGTCAAGGATTTGGATTACAAAACCATTCGTTATCCGGGTCATTGCGAAAAATTCAACTTGCTTATTGAAATGGGATTCGCCAGCAGTGAGGCGATTGATGTGGATGGCGCGAAAATCAAGCCGCGTCGCGTGCTGGGCGAACTGCTCACCCGGCATCTCCCAGCCGATGAACCCGACCTGGTGTTGATTCGCGTCGAATTTTGCGGAACGATGGATTTGATTCAACAGACTTTGCGTTACGACATTCTGGATAAACAAGACGAGGCGACGGGACTAAGCGCCATGATGCGAACCACGGCATTCCCTGCGTCCATCATCGCCCAGATGATGGCCAGCGGCGCTATTGAAGAGAAAGGCGCCGTGCCGCAAGAGCTTTGCGTTCCGGCTGAACCGTTCGTCCGCGAACTCGCAAAACGCCATATCAACATCAATGAATATTTCGTTGAATAATTAAAAAACCCTAGAGACACCGAGTTAAGGAAAGGCGCATTTATTAATGACCTGAATCAAGCTGGATTTATGAAATCAAACTTTCCTTTTTCTTCTCGGTGTCTCTGTGACAAATATATTTTCTAAATGTACATCACCGCTAAAATCATCCGCGAAGTTGAAAAGAAATTCGGCGCTCCCGAAGAAATCAGGCTCGCTTACGAAATGACCGAGCGTGAATTTGATATGGTGCGGCGCAGTCAAAAACATGGTCGCGCCCACGATGTCACACTTTTTATTGTGCAAAACGGTCGCGTGGTCGTCATCAAAAAACCGATGTATCCGCCGGGCGCCTATCGCGCGCCGTCGGGCGGCATTGACCTGGACGAAGACTTTGAAACCGGAGCCTTGCGCGAAGCATATGAAGAGACCGGGCTCACCGTCGCGCTGGAAAAATATCTGCTCAGAGCCTTAGTGGCCTTCACCTGCACAGGGCAGGTTATCAATTGGGCAACCCACGTCTTCAAAGCCCGCATTCTCGCAGGCGAACTTCAACCGATAGATACCCACGAAATTGTTGAAGCGCGTTTTGCGACGGTTGACGAACTCACCGGTAGTATCCGAGATGCTTTGCTGGCCAGTGGCTCAACCGGTCTTCGCTATCGAGCCGAGTTAGGCGATAGAGTTCTGGATTTGCTGAACCTTAAATCACTTTCTTAATTTGACCTTCGCGAAAACAACTATTGGTTGAGCGAACAGACAGGGATGGTCTGCTGATTCACCTGGTCTGCTGGTTCAACGGAAAAACCGGA
>JBIOWC010000033.1:0-10376 GCA_044868105.1 Blastocatellia bacterium | reverse complement strand
ACATTGATTCCGGTAATTTGCATCTCGCTGCCTTTCTCCCCTTCTTTGCTGTTGTGCTTTTTGTGGCTAGGTGTTCAATCAACTATGTCAGACCCAGTTCTTTGGCAAGCGCTTCATCAATACGACCAAGCGCATAAGCAATCTTCAAGGTGCTGCGATTGATGCGGTCAGTGGCGCGGTCGGCCATTTTGCCGCCAATCATCGTCGCCCCTAACCCGGAAGCTTCGGCTTGCAAAAAAGTGCGCGCTTCTTCAATGGCTTTCGCGATCTCTGCTTCGGGGAGTTGAAACAGTTCAACCGCCAGCGCCGTCTGTTCGGGAATGCCTGTCCATTTGCCGGCGAAACCATATTCAATGGCGAGTCGCGCATCACGTTTGAACTCTTCGATGGCCGCTTGCCGCTCTTCGTCGCTCTTGTTTTTTGTCGGGTAGTTGGTTGTCATTTCGGCAATCGCCGGGATGCCAACCGAGGCTGCCGCTTTCACAATACGCCCGCGAGCTTGATTGAGCAGCGCATGGTCGGCGCGATAATTTGCGGCGCGTTGCCCGAGGCTTGCCCAGTAATCGTAAGCGCCGAAAATCAGCCCGACGAGTCGCTTGGATGACGCGGCAATTTCAAAGATATGGGCTTCCGCCATCGCCGATTCAATCAACACTTCGATTTTTATTTTGCCACTTTCGATGCCGAGTTTTTTTTCCAGCGCCGTGAGCGTCGCGTCAATCGAGCGCACCTCTTCGGCGCTTTCAACTTTCGGATAAATCAAGCCGTCGAGTTTCGCCGCCGCCTGTTCAACAATCACCGCCAGGTCTTGGTGCGCCGGGTCGAGTTCAAGGCCGCGCGGACGAAAAAAGCGCAAACGATTTCCCCAATCGAGTTCATTGAAAGCGCGAATGATGTTGGCGCGTCCCTGTTCGAGCAGTTCCTGGTTGTCACGCGGAATCGAATCTTCCAAATCCAGCATCACCAGATTGGCTTTCGATTTCGTTGCCGCGCCTTCGACATATTTCCATACCGTCGCCGGGCAGGTCAGATGCGCCATCTGCACATAGTATTTCGCTTCGAGTTCAATGATGCGCTCATTGAACCCGGCAAGTATCTTGTCGTTTCGCGCTTTTGCGGCAGCGGTAATTTCCAAATCGGCGGCTTGCATCTTGGGTTCTCTTTTCTCCTGACAATTGATTGATGCGGCAAATTCTAGCCGTGAAAAGAAAAAAGCGCGAGAGCTTGAAGACGATTCAAACACTCGCGCCTCGTGCAACGCTTTATAAAAAATGTTGCAGGTTAGTTGTTGCGTCCGCTGCTCGCGCCGGCCGGCGTCATCGGCGCCGTTCCCGGTTTATTGTGATAGTTCGGATACGCCGGACGTTTCGGACGAACCACCGGATTGCGCTTCAAAGCGGTCATGGCGACTTCAATCGCCTTTTCAAGTTGCGGGTCTTTGCCGTCGCGCCAAAGCTTGGGATCCATCTCGATTTCAATGTCAGGCGCGACGCCATGATTTTCAACCTCCCACTGGCTTTCGGGACTGTAGAAAGCAAAGTGCGGCGCCGTCACACTGCCGCCATCCACTAATGTCGGATAACCCCCGATGCCGACCAGTCCGCCCCACGTGCGTTTGCCGACGAGCGGACCAATCTTCATTCTGCGGAACATCCAGGGCATCAAGTCGCCGCCCGAACCCGCATATTCATTCACAATCATCACCTTCGGTCCAGGGATCACACCGTGCGGGGTTGTCGCTTCGCCACCTTCGCGCACCGCCCAGTAACTGAGCACCTGTTTGTGCAGGAAATCAACGATGTAATCGGCCGCCGAACCGCCGCCATTAAAGCGTTCGTCAATCACTGCGCCCTCTTTATCGAGTTGCGCAAAATAGTAACGATTGAAATTCGTGTAGCCCCCGCCAGCCGTGTCGGGCAACCAGACGTAAGCGAGTTTACCGCCGCTCATCTGGTCAACCTTACGACGGTTGTCCTCAATCCACGCCAGGTTACGAAGTCCGCCTTCGTTGCCGACGGGGACGACCGTGACCTCACGCGAATTGGTGCCGTCGGGGTTGGGACCGACTTTAATGACCACTTGCTTATTCGCGGTGCTCTCGAAGAATTGATAGATGTTGTCCGTGGCTCTTAACTCTCGCCCTTTGACGGCAAGCAGGTATTCGCCTTCTTTGACATTGACGCCCGGTTGGGTGAGCGGGGCGCGGGTTTGCGGATTCCAATTTTCGCCGTTGTAGATTTTCGCGAAACGATAACGCCCGTTTTCGATTTTGTAATCCGCGCCGAGCAATCCGCCGGGCACAAAATCGGGACGCGGCACATCGCCGCCTTGAATGTAGAGGTGACCGACAGAAAGTTCGCCGAGCATATCGCTAAAGAGATAATTCAAATCGGCGCGATGGGCGAGCGCCGCCAGATAAGGCTCGTATTTCTTCTCTGCGGCTTTCAAATCCAGCCCGTGATAATTCGGCGCATAGAAGAAATCGCGTTCCATGCGCCAGACTTCGCGGTACATCTGTTGCCATTCGGCTTTCGGGTCAATCTGAACTTCCATTTCGTCTGTGCGAATGCGTCCTTCGCCGGGTTTGATGGGCGTCATTGTTGAGGCAATGAACCAATTCGGCCCCTGCGCGTAGAGCATCTTTTCGCCGTTTGCCGATAGCTCAAAGCCGTTGACGCCTTCGATCACCTTGTCGAATTTGCGTTTTTCCAGATCGAATTTATGGACAATGCCGCCGGTCGTTCCGGGTGCGGTTGCCGCTTCAACGATATACAGATTATTGGGCTTGCCCGCGGCCATACCGACAAAGGTGCGATTCGGAATCGGCAGGGCGAGAATGCGTTGACCGATACCCTCGAAATCTATCGTGACTTTGACGGGTTCGGGTTTCGCCGGTGGCTTCGGCGCTTCGGCAGGTTTTTCTTCGGCAATCTTCTCTTCATCGCTTTCCGGCGCCAGCGGCGAAGGCAAATCTTTCTTGAGCACACAAACATAAACACTGCGCGTCGGGCGGAACGGATAAGCCGACATATCCAACCCGGCAGTCGTATTCACCGTGTCTGTGCTGGCGGTGAAGTAAAGGTATTTGCCGCTCTTATCAAAGGTCGGGTAACGCGCATCGCTCATGCCGTCGGTCACTTGCGTGCTCTTGCCATCTTCGACGGAGTAAACGTGAACGGCGCGAATCCAGGATTTATTGGCTTTGTTATAAGCCAACCAACGACTATCGGGCGACCAGGTGGGATCAAAGGTTCCCGCGCCCGAATAGGTGGTATCAACTTTAACCGGCGTGCCTTTGGCAATGTCCACATACCAGAGGTTCAAACGCTTGTCGAAAAAGGCAACCTTTTTGCTATCAGGCGACCAGGTTGGCGAATAATAGAAGGAGGGGTCTAAAGCAATTTTTTTCACTTCGCCCATTCCCGATTGCTCGCGCAAATGCAGAGCATATTCGCCGGATTCATCAGAAAAATAGGCAATCCACCGGCCGTCGGGCGACCACGACGGGTCGCGCTCGGCGATGCCTGAAGTGTTGGTAAGATTGCGCGCATTACCTTTTTCGGCAGGCACGCTGAGAATTTCACCGCGCGCTTCAAAGATTGCCCGTGCCCCGGTGGGAGAGATCGCATAGTTGAACAGCCGATTGCCAACCTTTTCATAGCGGGCGCGCACCGAAGGCAAATCACCGTTCAAGGTGATATTGACTTTGCTCGTTTTTCCCGATTTCAAATCGAAGAGATTGATGACGCCGAATTGTTCATAAGCGATGGCATCCGCACCCAGGGTTGCCGCTTTGATGTCGTAACCGGTGTTTTGAATCACTTGAGTGACGCGCTTGGTTGTCGTGTCAAAAGCAAACAAAGTGACTGCGCCATTGCGGTCTGACAGGAAATAAACTTTATTGCCCACCCACAGCGGATTGAAATCATTTGAATCGGTACGCGGAATTTTTTCGACGCTTGAATCTTTGAGGTCAGCAATCCATACCGGTGTGGCGCGTCCGCCGCGATAACGTTTCCAATTTTGAAAGGCGCGCGGCAGCGGCACGTAAGCGAGATGAGACCCATCGGCTGAATAGCTGCCTTCGTAGGCCATCGGCAACGGCACAGCCGTGGGAAAGACCCCGTCAATCGCCATCGTAAAGAGTTGACCTGTACGACCCGATTCACTGTCGCGACCCGACACAAACAAAACGCTCTTGCCATCAGGCGTCCAACCCGCCAGACCATCATTGCCCGGATGATAGGTTAAGCGGCGCGGCACGCCGCCGGTTGCCGGCACCACATAAACATCTACGTTGCCGTCGTATTCGCCGGTAAAAGCGACCATCGAACCGTCGGGTGAAAAGAGCGGGCTGCTTTCCGTACCAACCCCGGTCGTTAGCCTGGAAGCTTCGCCGCCTTCACGCCCGACAATCCATAAATCACCGGCAAACACAAAGACGATGTGCGTTTTGCTCAACGTCGGTTGTCTGAGCAGCATAGGCTTATCGGTTTGCGCCAAACTGACGACCGAACAGGTGAGCAGAAGGAATAAACTGAGGATTGCTTTTTTCATTTCGATTTCTCCTGTGAATGACCTTTAGCGTGCCTTCAGGCGGGTTGTTTTTCATTTCTCCGCCTGAAAGAAAGCTCAATCAAAACTAATTCGAGCGACTGCTGCTCGGGGTTACTGAGGTTGTCGGCATCGCGCCGCTCGGCTTATTTTGATAATTCGGAAACGGCGGCAACTTGTATTTCGGGCGCGGATTCTTCTTGAGTTCTTCCATCAAGATTTCGACCGCCTTCTCTAATTGCGGGTCGTGACCCTGGCGCCACAGTGCCGGATCGAATTCAACTTCAATGTCGGGTGGCACGCCAAAATTTTCAACTTCCCATTCGCCGTTGAGTCCATAAATCGCCGCGTCCGGCGCGGTCACGCCGCCGCCATCCATCAACGTCGGCAGACCGAACGAGGCAATCAAACCGCCCCAGGTGCGTTTGCCAACCAGCGTCCCGACTTTCGCTTTGCGGAAATACCAGGGCATGGCATCGCCGCCCGAACCGGCCATCTCATTAATCAACATGGCTTTCGGCCCATAGATAGCGCCCGCCGGTACGGGGACTTCCAAACCGCCTTCGCGGTAATGAATCATGCTGAGTTGCTGGCGCGTCAAATGTTGAACAACGTAATCAGCGAGCAAGCCACCTTGGTTGAAACGCTCATCAATCACCGCGCCGTCTTTATTGGTTTGCGCGAAGAAGTAGCGATTGAAACTGACATACCCGCCATTGGCGGTGTCCGGCATGTAAATATAGGCGAGCTTGCCGCCGCTCATTTCACTGACCTTGCGACGATTGCCTTCAATCCAGGCGAGATTGCGAAGCCCGGTTTCATTGCCAAGCGGGACAACCGTCACTTCACGCGCGCCTGTGCCATCCGGGTTGGCGCCGACTTTAATGACCACTTGCTTACCGGATTTGCTCTCGAAGGCCTGGTAAACATTATCGGTCGAGCGAATCTCTTTGCCATTGACGGCAAGCAGATATTCACCGGCTTTGACATTGACGCCCGGTTGGGTGAGCGGGGCGCGGGTTTGCGGATTCCAGTTTTCGCCGTTGTAGACGCGCTCGAAACGATAACGCCCGTTCTCGATTTTATAATCGCAACCGAGGAGTCCGCCGGGTACAAAATTCGGGCGCGGTTGGTCGCCGCCGCGAATGAACATATGCCCGACCGTCAGTTGATTGAGCATTTCCGTAAACAGATAATTCAAATCGGCGCGATGAGCAACCGCGTCAACATACGGTTCATAGAGTTTTTCTGCGGCTTTCAAATCCAACCCATGGGCGTTCACGTCATAGAAGAAATCGCGCTCGCCGCGCCAAATCTCTTTGTACATCTGGCGCCACTCGGCGCGCGGGTCAACGGCGACTTCCATTTCGGCAACCCGCAACATGCTGGGGGCACCGGGCGCGCCGGGCGGTAAGGGGGCGCCAAGCGTCGCCGTCGCGCCGATAAACCAACCGGCGAAGCCTTGACGAAAGAGCGCCTTTTCGCCGTTTGCTGAAATCTGGAAACCGCTCACACCATCAAGCGCTTTATCGAATTTGCGTTTTTCAAAATCATATTTGTGAACCGTGAGCGAGGGCGGCGCGAAGGCTTCAAGATTTACGGGCGGCGCTTCGACAACATAAACCACGTTGGCTTTTCCAGCTTGCAAATCAACAAAGTTGCGCGCTGGAATCGGCAAGGCAATGATGCGCTGGTCAATCGCTTCAAGGTCAACGCGAATCGGCTCAACCTCTTTCTTTGGCGGCGGGGCGCCGGCTGGTGGCCCGTTCGGAGCTTGCGCGCCTTCCGGTTTTTTCTCGGCCGCCGCTTTATCATCAGCCGGTTTATCTGCGGGTTTCGCATCGTCCTTCTTTTCCGGTTGTACTTTTTCTTCATCACTTTCCGGCGCCAGCGGCGAAGGAATGTCATTGCGCAGAACCGCAACATAGACGCTGCGCGTTGGTTGATGAGCAATGCCGGAAAGGTCTGCGAAGCTTATCGAAGGGCCAAGGTTGGTGCTGGCGGTAAAGTAGAGGTATTTGCCGCTCCTATCAAAAGCCGGAAAACGCGCATCGCTCAAGCCATCGGTGATTTGATTGGTTTGATTTTTTTCGAGCGAATAGAGAAACACCGCTCTCAGCAGATTCGGCAGTTGTTTGGTATAGGCAATCCAACGACTGTCGGGCGACCAGAAAGGTTGAACGACATCGTCATTAAAGCCAATCGGGTTATTGTCAACTTTGACCGGCGTACCCTTTTCAATTTCCAGGTACCAGAGTTGCAGTTTCTTATCATAAAAAGCAATCTTTTTGCTGTCGGGCGACCAGGTGGGTGCATTGTAGAAAGTGGGCGGCAGTTGAATCTTCTTGACTTCGCCTTTGCCAAGCTGGTCGCGCAAATGCAGAGCATATTCGCCGGATTCATCAGAAAAATAGGCAATCCACAGCCATCGGGCGACCAGGCGGGGCTGCGTTCCATCACCCCTGGGGTGTTGGTCAAATTACGCGGGTCGCCTTTTTCCGCCGGCACGGTGATGATTTCGCCGCGCGCTTCAAAGACCGCGCGCGCACCCGTTGGGGAGATTTGCGGATTGGTAGCGCGATTGCCGACTCGCTCAAAATGCGGGCGCACGGAGAGCAAATCATTGGCGACGCGAATATTGACTTTGCCCACTTTGCCCGATTTCAAATCATAGAGCTGAATCGTCCCGAATTGCTCAAGAACAATGGCGCCGGCGCCGGCCGAGGCCGATTTATAATCCAGTCCATCGTTTTTGATGAGCTGGTCAACCTTCTTGGATTTTGTATCGTAAGCAAAGAGCGACACCGCTCCGGCGCGATTGGATAAGAAGTAGACTTTATCGCCAATCCACATGGGATAACGTTCATTGGAATTTTCGCGGGGCAGCTTTTCGATAGTCGAATCTGAGAGTTTGGCAATCCAGATGGGCTGCGTTTGTCCGCCGTTGTAACGCTTCCAATCGGGCTGCCACTGGGTGAGCGGCTCATAAGCCAGATAGGCGCCGTCCGGTGAAAAGGAGCCGTATTGCCCCATCGGCAGCGGCAACTCTTCCGGCAGTCCGCCATCAAAACCAATAGTGAACAAGCGCGTATAAAATGTTGTGCTCTTGCGCGGCGACGAAAAAAGCACGCGTTTGCCATCGTTGGTCCAGCCGACGGCCTGGTCGGGTCCGGGGTGATAGGTGAGCCGTTTGGGTACGCCTCCGGCTACCGGAACCGTATAAACATCGGTGTTGCCGTCGTATTCGCCGGTGAAGGCAATCATTGACCCGTCAGGCGAAAAGATGGGATCGGTTTCGATACCGACACCGTTGGTCAGGCGTTTGGCATCGCCGCCTTCACGCCCGACAATCCACAAATCACCGGCATAGACAAAAACAATGTGAGTTTTGTTAACCGTTGGTTTTTGATAAAGGGTTACTTTTTCATTTTGCGCCAGTGCCGAAATTGCGGTTGTCAGCAGCAGCAAGAGAAGAAGAATTAGTTTAGTCATGGGTGGTTTAAAACTCCTTGTAGAATAATGATTGCTGTGTCGGGATTGAGAGAAAAGTATCCGCCTTATTCCCGGTTTCGTCCAATCCAACTGATAGATTTTCATGGTTGATTCAGCTGCGACTATCCTCTACGAACAATTGCGCGCCGGCGTTCCAGATGAATCTCAGATCGTCTTTTTCTTGGTGCTTTCGGCAAATTTCCGCCTTTAGGGCACAAGCAGCAATTCAGGTTTAAGAAGTATAGCAACGGTTCGAGGTCGGCTGGCTGCAGTTTCGGAAAGAGGATAATAAACCAATCCTAATCATTTGCAAATTTGAATTTCCTTTGGCTAATGCAAATTGCCCCAAGCCTTGCGAGTTTCGGCCCGAATAAAGATTGACAGGCGGTTCGCTAAAGTAGGCGTTTGAAAGAAGCGAAAAATTTCTAGGCCACGTCGCGGCGCGTGAATTCCATAGCGCCGAGTGTCGAAGCCACCAGACAACCGATGAGGCTGATGGCCAAAGCGCGCGTGAGGTTGCCGTTATTCATCAACACATTCATGGGCAAGGTGTAAGGATAAATCTTTCCCCATTTTTCAGAGTTAATCAAAACATAGCCCATCACGGTTGCCGAGATGCCCGTCGCCAGCGCCACCGTAAAACTCTGCCAGCGCACACTGACCCATATCTGAATGGCAATCATCAACCAGGCGCACAGATAGGTTAAATAGTAGAGGCGGAAAACCTGCGACCAGGGAAGGTTGGCAAAGGCGAGTTGGTAATCAGGTCTTAAGACTCCAAGCGCGACACCGGCGATTGTCATACAGAGAAAAAGCGCGGCGGTGCTCAAGGCGATTAGCGCCAGCGCCGAAAAGAGTTTCGCCATATAAATCGTGGTGCGCGGAATCGGCAGGGCAAAAAGATGTTTCCAATTCTTTTCAGCATTTTCCAGGGCGCCGAGCAAGGCCGTTTCCAGCGTGATGAACATCGGCAGCATCAGTAACGTCCAGAGCATAATGATCTGTTGATTGAATTTGACCCAAAGTTCACTGCCCGCAACCTGGATATTTTTTTGCTGGTGATAGACCAAAAAGACCATCACCGCAACGACCAGCGGCGCAATGAAGGCCATTCTTAAGGCCAGCGTGCGCCTGAGTTTTAAGATTTCTGCGGCGATTGCCCGAATTAAATATTTCAAATTCGTCACTCCTTCATTATTCCTGGGGGGGGACTTTATTCTTTGGTCATTATCAAAAAGGTCTCTTCAAGCGAAGGGCGTTCAAGACTCAAGCGGGATACGTCAAAACCCTGGTTGACCAGCAGACTGTTGATGCTTGCGGCGGCGGCGCGCCCGGTCGCCTGAACATATATTTTTTCCGCGCCGTTGCGCTGCACCTGAAAACCGTGACCGCTTAAAAGATGCTGAGCTTCGTCGGGCCTGTTGAGTTCAATTTCAAGATGCTCGTGCATTTTTGCCTGAAGATTTTCAAGCGTCCCTTCAAACAACAACTTGCCTTTTTGAATGATGCCAAGGTGGGTCGCCATCTGTTCAACTTCGCTTAAAAGATGGCTTGAAAGAAAGACGGTAATTTCATGTTCGGCGGGCAGTCGGCGAATCAGATCGCGCATTTCATGAATTCCTGCCGGGTCAAGACCGTTGGTCGGTTCATCCAGTATCAGTAAATCCGGGTCGCCCAACAGCGCCAGCCCCAGCCCCAGACGTTGACGCATCCCGAGCGAGTATTCGCGCGCTTTACGGTCAGCATCTTTTTCGAGGTTGACGATGGCCAGTACACGGTCAATCTGTTGACGCGCGATACCGCGCAGCCGGCGCGTCACCTCCAGATTCTCTCGGCCCGTCAGGTGGGAATAGAGCGAGGGGGTTTCGACGAGCGCGCCGACGCGCGCGAGAACCGCCAGGCGATTTTTGCCGAGCGCTTCATTGAGCAAAAGCACTTCGCCTTCATCAGGGCGAATGAGTCCGAGAAGCATCCTGATGGTGGTGGTTTTTCCCGCGCCGTTCGGACCTAAGAATCCGTAAATGCTGCCGCGCTCGACATGAAGGTTGAGGTCTTCGACCGCGGTGAGATTTCCATAGCGCCTCGCGAGGCGCGACGTTTCGATGGCGAGTCCTTGCATTGTCCGTCCTTAGAATCTAGCGAATTCTGCTTTACGCAATACCAGCGTGATTCGTTCCAAGAAGTCTAATACGCAGGGGAGAAGGTCGAAGAGTGCAGAGAATATTAAAGGAGACCATAGTGAGCGGTTTGCCAACGGTTCGCTGAAGTTGAGCAAGCGGTTTCTGCCCCCCATACAATCAAACGGTCAGAAACCGCTTGCTCAACGGATT
>JBIOWC010000032.1:0-5545 GCA_044868105.1 Blastocatellia bacterium | reverse complement strand
TTGCACAATCGACGCCGCCGCCGAAACTGCCGGCCGTGTTCCCGGTTATTGTGCAAGCGGTAATGGTCAATGTCCCATGGAGATTTTCAATGCCGCCGCCGCCAATGTTTAGATCTCTTCCGTTGGTAACCGTCAAACCTGAAACATTGACGGATGCGCCTGTCGCATTGACCTCAAATATTCGGAAATTTGGTGTGCCGGCCATAGCGCTGCGCACCACGGTGAGTTGACCGGCACCAGGTCCTTGAATGGTCAGCGCCTTGTTGATGAGCAACTCGCCGGTCGTGAGCTCTATTATGCTCCCGGAGGGCAAGTTGAAGTTGACGGTATCGCCGGGCAGCGCATCAAGGATGGCTTGTCTTAGCGAGCCGACTCCGCTGTCATTCGTATTCGTCACTGTAATGGTTGCTGCACTCGCGCGGAGAGAGTTGCTCGATAAAGTCAACATAAGACCCAGCAATACCGCCAAGGTTACCATCGTTGTATGGGTGAGTCTTTGTCCGGATAGCTTCAAGTAAATTCCTCCTAAAAAGCCAAGTCGTGAAATGGGTTGCTTCATTGTTGTTTCTCCTTCTGCTGTGAGTTGTTAAGTAGGGTTAATTTGAGAGCCTTTTTACTCATCTTCGCTTTCTCCTGAAAGCAGGGAGTAAGAAGGCGCGCGACCTATCCGCGTCGGATTGTGGGCGCGCAATGAATCCAGGCAGATGAGCAGATGCCCTTCTGCAGTTTCGAGGAAATGGAGCTGTCCACTTTCAACCCACCCATAGATTTGCCGTGAAGGAATTCCGGTAAGGGTTACGGCTTGTTCAGGGGTTGCCATCTCGACGCGCGCTTCGCACTGCGGGCAATCCGCCGCAGTCGTGCATTGGAGTTTAGTGATTAAGGTCAATTCACGGGTATTTATTGTGATTCGCGTTCGTCTGAGTTTGTCGGCCACTTGGTTATCTCCTTCTTGTCCTCACTGCAGGGCTGCGATAAAATAGGCGCGTCTTTGTTGGCTCCATCGCATCATCCCCGGTTCGACACCAGCAAGGTAGTCGAAACCACCTGCAGAAGTAGCCAGAAAAAAGTAGAAACAGCGTCAATCGCGGCACTGAAAAAGTCCAAAAAAAGTAAAAAACCACTTTTCTAGCCTGATCTCATAAAAGGGTTATGGGTAAACAGAAGTATTGCCATTACGAGTTCGGCGAGTTTCGGCTTGATGTTCGTAATCGTCTTTTATTGCGCAACGGCGAGCTTGTGCATCTCACCTTCAAAGTCTTTCAACTGCTTCTTGTCCTGGTCGAAAATAGCGGACAGCTTCTGGAAAAAGATGAGCTGATGGAAACGGTCTGGCCGGATGCCATTGTTGAAGAAGCCAACCTCAAAAACAGCATCTCAACCCTCAGGAAAGCGCTTGGCGAGGAGCGGGGGACGGAATGCTTTATCCAGACCTTGCCCAAACGCGGCTATCGTTTCATCGCGCCGGTCACCCTGTTGTCCGATGAAGGCGAAATCTATAGGGTAGAAAAACGCACGACCGCTGAAATCATTATTGATGAAGTAGAGGTTGAAAGACCGTTAGCCTCGACGGACGAGATTCCGGTTCAAACAGACAACGCGCAAGCGGTCATCAGCGCAGCAAGTGGCCAGTTGTCAATTGAAAGATCGCTGACCTCACATTCGGGTTCAAAGCTGCTTGCCACTGAACAGCTAAACAGTCTAAGCGCCGTCCCTCAAGCGCTAGCGCTTCAGGGACGCCAGCCTAAAGCCCTGACCTATGGTGTCGTGTTGGTTGTCGTCATGGCGCTAGCTTTGGGGTTATTAAAATGGCTCAGTGCCGGCCACAGCAATTCGGCATTCTCGTTCGATAAGGTGAGAATGACCCGGTTGACCAACGTCGGCAATACCGGAGCGGTTATTTCCCCGGACGGAAAATATATCGCTTATATTATGAGCGGTACGCCAACCGATGGCCTATGGGTCAGACAGACGGCGACCGATAGTGCCATTAGACTGCTGCCGCATCTTAAATCCTGGGGGCACACCTTCACACCGGACAGTAACTTTGTATATTGCAACCTGGTTAATGAAGCCTACCCGGATGGCGTGCTCTATAAAATTCCAACGCTCGGTGGCCCGGCCAAATTAGTGCTGGAGGGAATTGGCGGAGGGGTCTCTTTTTCGCCCGACGGCAAGCGCCTGGCCTTCAGGCGAAACAATAAAGCAATGGGCAAACCCGACGTCATCACCGCCAATGCGGACGGCAGCGATGAACGCATTATTCTTCCGGCAAGCTCTCAAACTTTGATCTGGACGCTCGGTTGGTCGCCCGACGGCAAGCACATCGCCTACGCGGTGAAGAACGAGCCTGTGAGCGGGCAGCCCCCGACTTGGCAGGTAAAAGAGATGAATGTCGACGGCACGGAGGAACGACCTATTTCCCCGCCACAAAAAGAGGCGATTATATCCATAAATTGGCTGCCCGATGGCAGCGGGATGATCATCATCGCCCTAGACAAGGTGACGGAATTACAGCAGCTCTGGCATCTGTCATACGCGAATGGTCAGGTGACGCGCATCACCAATGATTTAAACTGGTATACGGGGACGAGCATAACCTCGGACGGGACAACCATGCTGGCTCAACGGAATCTGGGTACTCAGAGTGTTTGGGTGGCGGCGGCCGAGGACTTGAATAGTTTGCGCAAAACCATCGCCGATCAGGGAAGCTATAGTGACCTGAGTTGGACGCCGGACGGGCGCGTTCTCCATGTCGAAGGCGAAGACGGCAAATCCGTGGTTTGGGTCATGAACGCCGACGGAACCGCGCGCGCGCGGCTTACGGATAACCACAGCCACAACGATGGCCCGGCAATCTCGGCCGACGGACGCTACATTCTCTTTTCTTCCAACCGCAGCGGCAGCCGGCAACTCTGGCGTATGGATAGCGATGGTCGCAATCCCGTACAACTGACCGAGAGCGCCGACACCTGTTACCAGCCGAAGATCACAGCCGACGGTCAGTGGATAGTTTATCGGGCGGGAACCTCTTCCTCGTTAGGCTGGGTCGTCAATAAAGTCCCCTTCGATGGCGGTCCATCTGTGTCGCTCGCCGAGCGCATAGATGATTTTGCGGTTTCGCCCGACGGAAAGCAGTTGGCTTACTTATCTTTCGACGAGCAAAAAAAACGAGACATTATCACCGTCAAGCTGCTCGACGGGGGCGAGCCCAAGGTTTTGGATTACCCCGATTTCCCGATTTTTGAGATCGGACAGTGGACGAAAGATGGCCTGCTGTGCGTCAGCGCCAGCACGACACAAATTATTCTGATACCGGTAGACGGCCGTCAACCCAGGCAGCTTACGGATTACCAGACCGGCGAGCGCATTTATTCATTTGCCTTCTCTCCCGATGGTAAACGACTCATACTTTCTCGCGGCAATACCTTCTGTGAAGTCGTACAACTGACCGACTTCAAACAAAATTAGATGCTGGTTAGGCCGGACATTGAGCTCATGCCAAAAACCTGCAAAACCGACTGGCAAAAGTTAACGGTTACCCTGGGATTGAACGGCTGATTTGCCAGGTCAATCGTGCGAGGTTAATCGCTCCGCCCCATCCGAGGATAACCTTTGCTCTTTCCTTTGGCCGGGGCGTTACTTTTTGGCGAGAACTGCAGGGGCTAACGCTTCGGTTCCAGAATGTCAAACACCGAATTGACGCAGATGATGATCCATATGCAAATAGCCCCAGCGTAACCAGTGCTCGTCCGTCATGGCCCCAAAAATCGGATGCGGCTGCCAGGAGAAATCGCGCTGCGGAGATGAAAAGCGTTCAACCATGGCCTCCAACTCTTTAACATCGCGTTCAAATTCTGCGGGCGGGGTGCCGCCAAGCAGTTGGTCAACCTCCGGCCTGGTCTGGAAACCTTTAGGCCAGGTCATCGGCACTTGCAGCGCGAACCATTTTACAAATGTTCGACTGACAAGATTACTTTTACTGCTCGCAACTTTTTCGCCGGTGCCGATTTTAAAAGAATCGTGCAAATGACAGACCATTTGATGAGCCGTCATCTTGCCCCACTGCCGTTGACTATCGGGGCGAACGCGCCGCAGGCGTTCAATCACTTCTTGCTTATCATTTGAATTAAACAGACTCTTCATCAATCTTTCTTTGTCCTCCCTATTTCGCTCAAAATAAGTTCTTCCACTTTTGCCCAAACCTCCGGGTCATACTCCATTTTGGTATGCGCGACACGAAATATTTTTTTCGCCCACGAGACCTCTGAAATGTCTATCTTTTTATTTTGATAATCGAATTGAGTGTTGGCAAGAATGGCGGTTTTGTTGGGGTCTTCGGCGCGAATGGATTTTTCGCCTTTAATCAATAAGCCATTTCGCTGATAAAGATTGGCGGCGCGCCGGACGTTCGCTGGAATAATCCTATCCTTGCGGCCCACGCTATCAACCTGGACGGTAAGCAGAATCGGAATATCCAACTGCTTTAACTGGCGCGCCAGCTTAACCACAGCCGCGCCGCCAAAACTTTGCCCGTATAAAATCAGCCGTACGCCGGCGCGTTCCTGGTCGTCAAGCTGACCATCGTGGTTGCGGTCAAAGGCATTCTCTATGAGTTGCAATGCCAGGTCACGTTTTTTGTTCTCGACGGTTTCCACGTGAAGTCCGGGAAGATTTAAGGCGCGCAATTTTAAAGCGAGTTTGCGAACATTGCGCTGGTCATTATTCCAGGGTTCGCGCCCTCCCAAGAATCCCAAAACCAGAATGTCGCCCTGATTGAGCGGGGTCCGGGTTGTAAAGTGATAATAGCGCTGACCGTGAAAAAAGATGCAGCCGCTTGGGGCGCAAATCAATAAGGCGCCCAGCAAGAGCGTTGAGCCGGCGGTCAGGTATTTTTTATTTTTGAGATAAAGAAGCGATGTCATAACCACTCCAGAAACCATCCTCATCTGGCAAGTACAAAACTATTGACCCGGACTTGCTCCTACTCTACCATCGCCGAGTGATTTTTATCACCTTGCCCCTCAACGATAATCGAAAAATTTTTCAGCAAGCCTTTCGGCGCACGCGTGTTCTGCTGCGTTAATCATCAACGCCATCAAGCGATTCAATCGGGTTTACACCTGGCTTTCAAAAAAGTCTGGAAGGGCTTGTTCTATATCAGAGAACTGCGGAGGAAGATATGATTATTTGGGGAAGCGGCGGCGATCGCCTGGAACTGAATTACCATTGCGCGATGGAATGCCGATTTTGTCAGGCGCAAAGAACCTTCGGCATCACGCTTTTATATCGCTATTTTCATCTCTATTTTATTTTCGGAGTCGTGACCAGGAAAGAGTATTACCTAGTTTGTAACTTCTGTCAGCAGGGCTGGCAACTCGATGCCAAAGAGGCCGAATCCAGGGTTCAGACCCTGCCGATTCCGGTCACCCGGCGTTACGGACTGGCGGCCTTAGTCGGCGTCTTTGCCTGTCTGTTTTTCGGCTCCATGTTTTTACAGAGCCTCGGACTGATGAAATAAATTCTATACCGAGTAGGGGGGGGG
>JBIOWC010000031.1:0-8992 GCA_044868105.1 Blastocatellia bacterium | reverse complement strand
ATATTAAACCTTTATCGAATAGGTGAGTCATGATTTACGCAACAAAATTTACGGTTATGCGCTGGCTGCAAATTGGCAAACGAGAAGGCGCCACACATATGTTGCTCGTTGAAGATATTTTGGCGGAGGAGAATGTGCCGGTTTATGTCTCGGCGAGCGAGGAATTGAATTATAAAATGCGGCGCTTTAATGACGCGCACTCCATGCGTATCAAGGCGGTCTTTGATTTATTGATGGATTTAGACCAACAACTCAATCTCCTTTATCGGTAACTCCGCTTTTGCAACGTTGTCCCAAACCGGGCATTACTCAGGCTGATCAAAATCAGACTCTTGCAGGATATAGCCGAAAAAGAGTTCCTGGCTGATTTGTCGAGCCGTATCCGAGACGCTCGAATGCGTACGACATAAACGGGCCAGGTGTAAGAGCACCGCTTTTGTTGTCGTTCGCAACGCCAGTTTTTTTGTAAACAGCTGTTCATTGAGCCCCTTGGCGATTACCTTCGCGTTGCGCGTCTGCGACCTTTCCAACTCCTCGCACAAGAGCTTCACTTTGGCGCGATCATAATTTTCATTAAATGAAACCCCATCCTTTGATGAGCCGAGTTGCAAGTGTCGCTCTTTGGGAAGACCGAGGTCTCGCTCTTCACGCTGAAAAATATCAGCGAGTTTCTCATCAAGAATTGAACGTTTATATTTTTTCGGGCCCCGTTGCGCCCAAAGGATGGTGTATTCCACATCCGTTACCGAAGTCACGATTCCGACCCCGTAGAGCAGAGCGATTTCCGGGTCTTTATAGGCAATGGAATGACCGATTTTAATTTTCATATTTCCCTGTTCCTTTGTCCGCCTCACAACCGCGCCCGATGAATCCTCAACGGTGATTGGATGCCTTGCTTCAATCTGTTGAACTGCCCGCCTGACCCAGGCCTCATCCGACGCGTTGTTTCGGCGCTTGTTCAGGCGGCTATCGCCGAACCGCTTCCCCAGCCGACAGCGCCCGACTGTTTATTTTCTCTCGCGAGTTCCGGGCGAGCATCTCTTGAAGAACTTGCTCATTTAAATTCCTGATCATCTCCAGGTCCGGTTTCGCGCTCTCAAAAGGACCTTGATGGTCTTTTGCGGCTATCAAATAAGCATTCAACACGCTTCTGGTTATGATAGACATCGGCAAGGACACGCCGACGCGCTCAGCGCGCACCTTGAGGCGTTTTGCAGATTGGCTGACCAGCGCACAGAGCATAAATCCATTAACCTGATCGCCGGTTTCTCTGGTGTGGCGTGAAGCATCGGTGGTTTCAGTTGATGAGCTAGGTGGGAGTTTTACGCTTTGGGCTTTCACTCTCCCCTTGGGAAATTCGGGCTGCGCAGGAATGACAGGACTATTATTTGTGGTTACATTGCTATCATTGACTATCAAAATATCTACCTCCATAAAAACTTAAAAAGCGACTTAAAAATCTGCTCCGTTTCAAAATTAGGGACTTAATTCTCAGTTACCCAGTGGGGGTTCGGACGTTGAAGTTAGCTGTTCACGCGCGATCTTTTCATTTATGTCATCGCGTTCAATCTGGGTTGCCAAGCGCTCCTGCCCGTCAGGCACAGGTTGAGAAATCGCATTTTCCGGCTCTGCCTGGCCGGCCATTACGAATAACGGCGCAGGCCTTAGCCAGGCCTTCATTCCCAGGTAATTTACCAGGGTGCGACGCATTCGAAACGTTGACCAAACAATAAACAGCCCGCCGCCTATAATCGTCATCTGCAAAATACTGCTCCATTGCATAGGTGCTCTCCTTTCCCTGACTCAGTTGGATTCCCGCATCAGTGCTTTCATGCCGACGTAGGTCAGACGGATATTGACCACTCGATGAGGCGTCAGATTTTCCCCACGACTTACCAGATTGCCGCTAATCAAACCTTTCGCCTTCAGGTAGAGCAGGTATTCAAGCACCTCGCCTGCTTCACAGAGATGATTGAGATGATCATTATGCAGGGGTTGAATCCCCTGATTCTGGCGACTATCTATTTCTCGCAAAATGGTGTGCATCAATTGTTGATTAACTATATCCATGGTCTGCCTCATTCTTTCAATTTGACTGTAAAACACTCGCGACCGTCTCGCTTCATCCGCGCCCTTGCAGGAAGCGGGCTGGCAACCTCAACGCTCTGCTGGTCCCCCGCCGGCTCGGGTTTCATAGATCGCATCAATCAATCCGTAACTGCGGGCTTGCGAAGCGCTAAGAATCAAATCGCGTTCAATATCATGCTCAATCCGTTCATAAGTTTGCTTGGTGTGTTTTGCCAGTATTGTGCTGAGCAGCTCGCGCTGCCTTAACAGTTCCTGCGCATAAATTCCTATATCGGTAGCCTGACCGCTGATTTTTCCCAGAGCCGGTTGGGTAATCACGAGTCGCGCACCGGGCAAGGCAAAACGCTTTTCAGGAGTCCCGGCGGCAATCAGCATGGCGCTGGTGCCCACCGCCTGACCGAGACAGATGGTAGAGATGTCCGGGTGCACATATTGCATCGTATCGTAAACCGCCAGTGCCGCGGTCAATGAACCTCCCGGGGAATTGAGATAAAGCGCAATCTCTTTATCCGGGTCTTCGCCTTCCAGAAATAAAATCTGCGCGATGACCAGATTAGCCAGGATATCGTCAATAAACCCGCTGATGCAGATGATATTCTCTCCCAGCAGGCTGGAGAAGATATCCAGGCTGCGTTCGCCACGCGCTGTGCGGGTAATCACCTGAGGTACGAGCATAGGGTTTTGCTTTTCACCTGTTCCTTAAAAAAATTTGACACCGCAAGTTCCATTTCGAATTAGCCAGGAAATGGCCGGGCGGCAGTTATGGCTTTACAAACCAAATTCCGGTAATCGTTGCGCCTCTGGCGTCAGTAATTTGAGAAGCCTCTTCAAAGCTTTCGGCATAATGCCCGGCGTTTCGCATATTGCGCAGGTAGTCGGCTCCGAATCTGCACGCGGGTCCAAGAATTGTGCTGTTATCACTGATCTGAAAGGCGTAAACGGGTTCGCCGGAAGCCAGGCGCGCTTTCGCCTCTTCCAGATCTACCAGACGGGTCATCATCGGCTTTACCCCCTTTCCTCACTAGACCGCAAGGCCGCAGGAATTCCTGGCAAGCGTGAAGTTCTAATGACCAAGCAGCGAAAATTATTTCAAGCAAATGGGACGAAAGGTCGAAAAAGTCGCTAAGCTAATTGATGGGTATTCGCATTAGGGAACTCCACAAGTGGATTCTGTGGAGACATTCGGCTACCACTTATACCGGATGGCTTCTACCTCATTGTAGACACTTTCAGACTATACGCTGTGGCGGTATTGGTCAAGCTTTTCTCAACCGCAAGCAGCTAGGGTGGTTGCGAGTTGTTTTCCGTGCAGTCAATGATTTACCGAATTGTTTGAGGGTGAAGGCGAGGTTTCCTTATGGGGCGCCCAAGCAGGGTTGCATTTTGCGGAAGAGAATTTGTTTAGCAATTGAAAAATAATTTCTGCGGCACTACAGTTGGATTACTTTCTTAAGTAAGGGGCAGGGGTCGGTGATTGCACAAACGCTCGCTCATTACAAAATCATTAGCAAACTTGGCGCCGGCGGCATGGGAGAGGTTTATCTCGGTGAAGATACCAAACTTGACCGCAAGGTGGCGTTGAAAATACTGCCCGGACATTACACCAAAGATGAAGCGCGTCTGCGCCGTTTCGTCCAAGAGGCGAAGACCGCCTCGGCGCTCAATCATCCGAATATCGTGACGATTTACGATGTCGGTGAAGACGGCGGCCATCACTTCATCGCCATGGAATTCGTTCAGGGTCGAACGCTACACAACATCATCAAAGCCAAATTCTCGCCTGAATTGCTGGCGCCGATTGGCAAACAGGTAGCCGCGGCGCTCAGCGTGGCGCATGCGGCGGCAATCATTCACCGCGACATCAAACCCGAAAACCTCATGTTGCGCGATGACGGTTATGTAAAGGTGCTGGATTTTGGACTGGCGCGGTTGACCGCCACAGGCGACGATAGCGAGGCCGCCGACACTGCCATTCACACGCAACCCGGTACGGTCATCGGCACGCCGTCTTACATGTCGCCTGAACAAGCCACCGGTCAACCGCTCACCAGCGCCACCGATATTTTTTCACTCGGCGCGGTCTTTTATGAAATGGTGACCGGGCAAAAACCTTTTCACTCGCCAACCGCCGTTGGCACGCTGCACGCGGTGATTTATGAACAGCCGTTGCCGCCCTCGCGCCTGAATCCGAATCTACAACCGGCAATTGAATTGCTCATTCTCAGAATGCTCGATAAAAATCCGCGCTTGCGTCCGGCGGCCAGCGAAGTGGTGGCGGCGCTCACGGCGGGCAGCGAAACCCTTTCGCTCAGTTCAAATGTTATCTCCCTGCCTTTTGCCGCAGGGTTCACCGCTCGTCATACGGTCGGGCGCGAGCAGGAGCGCGACAAGATGCGGCGCGCCTTTCAACTCACCAGTGTCGGGCGCGGGATGATGTTGTGCATCACGGGGGAAGCGGGGCTTGGCAAGACCACCCTGGTTGAAGATTTCCTCACAGAGATTCGCCAGGAAATTCCCGCTTGTCAGATTGCCCGCGGCCGAAATAGCGAACGCCTGGCCGGCGCCGAAGCCTACCTGCCCTTTCTTGAAGCCTTGGAAAGTTTGTTGCGCAACCCGGCAAACCAATCGATGGCTCGGGTGATGAAAGCGATTGCGCCTTCCTGGTACATTCAACTGGCCTCGTCACAGGACTCTTCCATCGAGCGCGCCATGGCGGAAACGCCAACCGTTTCGCAAGAGCGCATGAAGCGCGAACTCGTCGCTCTGTTACAGGAAATTTCGCGAGACAATCCGCTCATTCTCTTCTTCGACGACTTGCACTGGGCGGGCGCTTCAACGATTGACATCATCGCTTATCTGGCAACCCGGCTTCCTGAAATGCGTTTGCTGATGATTGCGACCTATCGCTCGGCCGAGATGTTGTTGAACAAACACCCCTTCCTACCTTTGAAATTGGATTTACAGGGGCGCGGCATCAGTCAGGAGTTGCAACTGGAATTTTTGACGCGCGAGGATGTCAAACGCTATCTGGCGCTGGAATTCCCCAATCATCGGTTTCCGGCGGAACTCGCGGCGCTCATCTACGCCAAGACCGATGGCAGTCCGCTCTTTATGGCCGACGTGACGCGCTACCTGCGCGATAAAAAGGTGATTGACGAAGCCGAAGGGCACTGGGCCTTGGTGCAATCGATGCCGGAAATCGAAACCGATTTGCCGGAAACCGTGCGCAGCATGATTCAACGCAAGATTGCTCAACTGGGCGACGATGATCGCCGTTTGCTGGTCGCGGCAAGCGCTCAAGGCTACAACTTCGATTCGGCGTCCATCGCCGAAGCGCTCGCCATGGATGCCGGTGAGGTTGAAGAACGCCTGCAAACGCTCGATCAAACTTATGGCTTTGTAAAATACCTTAAAGAAGAGGAACTCCCGGACCATAGCTTGACCTTAAGATACCGGTTTGTTCACGTCCTCTATCAGAATGGGCTTTACGCGTCACTGACCCCAAGTCGCAGAGCGACCCTGAGCGCGGCGATTGCTCAAGCGATCATCCGTCATCAAGGCAAACACAGTTCGGCCGTCGCCTCGGAACTGGCGCTCTTGTTTCAAGCGGCGCGCGATTGGTCACGCGCTTCCCATTATTATTTGATTGCGGCGCGCGATGCGGCGCGCATCTTCGCCAACAAGGAAGCCATTACGCTCGGGCGGCGCGGTTTGGACATGACCAGGAAGTTACCGGAGAGCGTCGAGCAGGCGCGCCAGGAATATCGCTTTCAACTGACGATTGGACAGTCGCTCATGACCGTTCAAGGGTATGCGGCGACGGAAACCTTGCAAACTTACTTGCGGGCGCATGAACTCTGCGAGCAGTTAAACGATGACCAACAACTCTTCCGCGTGCAATTCGGACTCTCAATCGTCTATGTGGTGCGCGCCGAGTATGACAAGGCGCGCCATTTTGCCGAGCAATCTCTGGCCGTCGCGCGTCGCCTTAATGATGCGGCGCTGCTCGTTCAAGCGCATTGGGTATTGGCGCTCAGTCAGCAATACCTCGGAGAATTTGTCGCGGCGCGCGAACATCTTGAAGCCTCTATCGCGTTGTATGACCCTAAACGCCATGCCGCTCATGCATTCCTCTACGGCGGGGTGCTCAATCACGCGCATCTGGGTCGCGCCTTGTTATATCTGGGGTTTCCTGAACAAGCGGAGGCGGCTTTGCAGGAGGCCTTGCGGGTGGCCGAAAAATCGCGCCATCCGGTCGCCATATGCAATGTCTTTACAGTCGCCTTCTCTGTCGAAGCAATTCATCATCACGATGAAAGAGTCCGCGAGATGGCCGAAACCATGTTGCGTTATGCAGATGAACACGGGCTGCCGTATTACGCGGGAATTGGCAAAATCATGCTCGGCTGGTCGCTCGCCCTGCAGGGTAACGCCACCAGCGGCGTGGCGCAGATGCGCAAAGGATTAGCCGAACTTCGCGCCGCCGAGACCGAGCAACAACGCGCCAATTACCTGGGGTTATTGGCTGATGCGCTCAACCAAGCCGGACGCAGAGAAGAAGGATTGCAAACGCTCGTCGAAGCCTTTGAGGCAATCGAAACCAGCGGAGAGCGCTTTTCCGAAGCCGAGTTATACCGCATCAAAGGCGAATTGCTGCTTCGCAAACCGCAGACAAAAGATGAGGAATCCGGCAACGACACCGAAACCCAATTTTTTTCGCAGACCGTAAAGGTGGCGGCGATCACCGAAGCGCTGCAACCGCCAACCGGCGAACTGAACCAACCGCCAAACGAGACCGACAAAGCGGCGGCGGAAGCCTGTTTCCAACAAGCCATCGCGACGGCGCGTAAGCAGAACGCGAAATTTCTTGAACTCAGAGCCGTGTTGAGTCTCACTCGCCTGTGGCAACAAGACGGCAAGCAAGAAGCGGCGCGCGATTTACTTTCCCAAGTCTATAGCCAGTTTACGGAAGGGTTCGCGACCCCGGAGTTGCAAGCCGCTGAAGCCTTGTTGCGTTAATCGGTCATGACGAGTAACCGCCCGCCAAACTCAGAGCCATCGCTTGCCGGACGAACGGTGCTCGTCACCCGCCCGCGCGCTCAATCGCAGGAGATGGTCGCCCTGCTTGAAGGGTTAGGAGCCCGGGTCATCTGTTGCCCGATGATTGAAATTGTTGAACCTGACAGTTGGGATGAGGTTGATGCGGCAATTGCTCAACTCACGAGTTATGACTATCTCATCTTTACCAGCGCCAATGGCGTTAAGTTTTTCTTTGAGCGCTTGCGACAACCAGCAAAGCGGCACCGGCCGAAGGCGAAGTTGTCGGAGCTAACCCAGGCGGTGATTTGCGTCATCGGTTCGGCGACCGGGCGCGCGCTTGAAGGTTTTGGGGAGCAGGCGGATTTAATTGCCGCTGACGCCAAAGCCGAAGGTTTGTTGCAAGCCATTATTGAACGCGTTGGCGACCCGCAGGCGATTCGCAACCGGCGTTTTCTGATTCCGCGCGCCAAGGTTGCCAGAGAGATTTTGCCTGATGAACTCAGACGCCTGGGCGCTCAGGTTGAGGTGGTCGAGGTTTATCAAACCGTCAGCGCGCGCGCCAACCGTAAAGCCTTAATGGCGCTTTTAGCGAACGGCGAAATTGATGCCGTGACCTTTACCAGTCCTTCGACCGTGCAGCATTTTGTCGCGCTAGTCGGCACAGATAAGCTCTCTGAATTGATGCAAAATGTCTATGCGGCTTGCATCGGTTCCATCACGGCGCGGACGGCGGCAGATTATGGTTTGCCAAACCTCCTGCAGTCGGAAGTTTCCAGCGCTGCCGCTTTAGTTGAAGCGCTGGCCACGGTTTACAAAAAATAATTATTGCAAAATAAAAATATCGCGCGGAAAACTTGTCACCGGTTATTGCGGTTTAGTATATTGCGGCGCGAGGCCAATCATTTCAGGTTCAGAAAAATTGCAAAGGGGGAAAAGAGAATGAGTAGTCAGCCGCCGTATGGAAACCCGCCGGGAGGTTACCCGCCGCCACCTGGAGGTTATCCGCCACCGCCCGGAGGCTTTCCGCCGCCGCAAGGCGGTCAACCGGGTGGGTATCCACCACCGGGAGGATATGGTTATGGAGGCGGAGGAGGTTTCCAGCCACCGCAAGAGGATAAAACAAAAGTTGGAAGCTTGTCTTTCAATGTTGCCGCCATGCTGTGTTATTTGCCCAGCTGTTTATGCTGCATCAACTTGATAGCCAGCATTCTGTGGCTTGCCACTGAACCGAAAACCAGCCGTTTCGTGCGTTTTCACGCTCTGCAAGGGCTGTTGCTGTGGGGCGCAAATTTCGTCGTTTCCATAGTTTTTAGAATTCTCGGAGCCGCCTTGGGCGCCGGAGCCGCGGTCACCTCTTCGGGAGATGATATCTCCAGCATCGCGTTTGCCGGAGGCAACATGGTAATCGGACTCATCGGACTTGCCATCAACATCGTCTTCTTTATCATTCAAATCGTCGGCATGATCAAAGCCAATCAGGGACAGATGTGGAAGCTTCCGCTCATCGGCGATATTGCTGAGAAAAATTCGTAAAACCCCAGGTTGACGGGTTTCTCAAACTCCAAGAAAAAAGCCTATCTGCGTAAGTCACAGATAGGCTTTTTTCCTGGGTTGCAATCCTTCTTGCTACTGCGAAACATCATCGGCTTCTTTGGCAAACAAGCTCACCATCTCAGATTCGCGCTTGCCGTGTTTAATCGCCTCGGCCATCTCTTGCGTGGTGCGGAATAAGCCGCTTTTCCAAATCGCCAGCGTACAAACCAGGAGCGTCAGCGTTGCCGCCGCGCCGCCTTCCGGTCCGTAAACGCCTCCGGAAATCCAGGTTTTATCTAAAGACTCGCCATTAAGCCAACTGAAATTCTTG